>NZ_JBHVKJ010000026.1:0-87432 GCF_042798275.1 Nocardioides sp. NPDC057767
CCGAAGTGAGAGACGCCCCGGAGCCAGCTGGCTCCGGGGCGTCTCTCACTTCGGCGTACGACTCAGGCGCCGTCCATCAGTTCCTCGGCCTTCGGCTCGGTGACGGTGAGCTTCTCGCCGTGCTCGCTGAAGTCCATCGTGATCTCGTTGTCCTTCCCCATGGCCATCGTCAGGCGGATCGGCTGGCCGTCCGCGTCGAACCAGCCATCGAGAGTGCCGTCGCCCTCTCCGGTGACGTCCTCATCGACGGCGAAGGAGTAGTGAGCGAGATCTGCGCCGTCGACCTCCTCCTGACCGACATAGGTGACCGTGTCGTCAGCCGTCTCTCCGCTCAGGCTCTCGAACAGGGTGTACGGGCTCGGCACCAACGCGGAGACCAGCCCGCTGAAAATGCCGTCGTCCTTCATCCACTCCTCGTCGTCGTCCATCCGCACGTAGGTCGTCTCGCCGACGGCGATGATCTCCATGACGGTCTGACCATCGGCCTCGTCCACCGTCAGCTTGGTCTGGGAGACCACCGGCTCGCGCTGGTAGTCACCCACGCTGGAGGCGCTGACACTGACTCCGTCCTCGACGGCCTCGACGCCCATCTCGACGTGGATCGTCGACATCGTGTCGGCCGCGGTGTCGATGAGCTTCTCCGCCTCGTCACCGGAGAGCTTCGTCCCGGGGTCGATCGCTGGTGCCGAGTCGGAGGCAGCGGTCTCCGATTTCTTGCCGGACTCCTCGCTCCCGCATGCGGCGAAGGTGGACATCGCGGCGAGGGCGATGGCGGCGGCCGCGAGGCGGCGCCGGTTCTGGGTGGTACGCACGTAGGTGCCTTTCAAGACTGATCCGATGACCGATCGCTCCCGAGCGCGGCCTGTCGAAAACAAGCGCATTCTGTGCACAATCTCTTTACCCCCGTGGGGTTATCGCCAAACCGTTATCCAACCCGGCGTACGATCTCGGGTGTGACTGAGCTGCGCTTCGTTGAGGTCGGGACGATCGACTACCTGGACGCCTGGGAGCTGCAGAAGCAGATCCACCAGCGCGTCGTGGACCGCGAAGAGCCCGACACCGTGCTGCTGCTCGAGCACCCGCCGACCTACACCGCCGGGAAGCGTACGAAGCCGGAGGACCGCCCCGCAGATCCCGGCGGCGCGCCCGTGATCGATGTCGACCGCGGCGGCGAGGTGACCTTCCACGGCCCCGGCCAGATCGTCGCCTACCCGATCGTGCGGCTGCCGGAGAAGGTCAAGGTCGTCGACTTCGTACGCCGCCTGGAGCAGGCGATGATCCGCACCTGCGCCGAGTTCGGCGTCACCGCCTACCGGGTCCCGGGCCGAAGCGGCGTGTGGCTGCCCGCGGGCGAGACCCCGGACGGCGTACGGCGTCTGGAGCGCAAGGTCGGCGCGATCGGGCTGCGCGTCAGCCAGCACGTGACGATGCACGGCATCGCGCTCAACTGCGACGTCGACCTGGGGTGGTACGAGCGGTTCGTGCCGTGCGGGATCTCCGACGCCGGCGTGACCACCCTCTCGATCGAGGCGGGTCGGCAGATCGGCAACGCCGAGGCGATGCCGGTGCTGCACGCCCAGATCGCCGAGATGCTCTCCTGGCGCGACTACGAGCAGGGACCGAGCCTGGAGCCCAAGCCCGACCCTGCCAAGACGCCGCGGGTCCCGCTGCTCTCCCCCAGCCTGGGCTGAGCGCGACACCGAAGCGGAGTGACCGTCCAGTAACCGCCTGGCTTCGGGGTTCCACCCTCCCCCGGCGTAGGCTTGTGGGGTGACTCAAGCTCCTGCCCCAGAAGGTCGCAAGCTCCTCCGTCTCGAGGTCCGCAACGCGCAGACTCCGATCGAACGCAAACCGGAGTGGATCAAGACCAAAGCGAAGATGGGGCCGGAATACAAGGAGCTCACCGCGCTGGTGAAGTCCGAGGGCCTGCACACGGTGTGCCAGGAGGCCGGCTGCCCCAACATCTTCGAGTGCTGGGAGGACCGCGAGGCCACCTTCCTCATCGGCGGCGACCAGTGCACCCGTCGCTGCGACTTCTGCCAGATCGACACCGGCAAGCCGACCGACCTGGACCGCGACGAGCCGCGCCGGGTCGCCGAGTCGGTGCAGACCATGGGCCTGAAGTACGCCACGATCACCGGTGTCGCCCGCGACGACCTCGCCGACGGCGGAGCCTGGCTCTACGCCGAGACGGTCAAGCAGATCCACGAGCTCAACCCCGAGACCGGCGTCGAGAACCTGATTCCCGACTTCAACGGCATCCCGGAGCTCCTCCAGGAGGTCTTCGAGTCCCGTCCCGAGGTCCTCGCCCACAACGTCGAGACCGTCCCGCGGATCTTCAAGCGGATCCGCCCGGCCTTCCGCTACGAGCGCAGCCTCGACGTGATCACCCAGGCCCGCGACTTCGGCCTGGTGACGAAGTCCAACCTGATCCTCGGCATGGGCGAGACCCGCGAAGAGGTCTCCGAGGCGCTGCGCGACCTGCACGCAGCCGGCTGCGAGCTGATCACCATCACGCAGTACCTGCGCCCCAGCGTGCGTCACCACCCCGTCGAGCGCTGGGTCAAGCCCGAGGAGTTCATCGAGCTCCAGACCGAGGCCGAGGAGATCGGCTTCTCCGGCGTCATGTCCGGACCGCTCGTTCGTTCGTCCTACCGCGCCGGTCGGCTGTACCGTCAGGCAATCGAGGCACGCACCGCCTCGGTGGTCGAGCCTGTCGAGACCACAGCCTGAGGCAGCGTACGAAATCTGAAGACTGAAAGAGGAAGATGTCCCAGACCGACCCGAGCAGCATGAGTCGCCGCCAGCAGATGGTGGAGACCTACAAGCTCACCAAGCAGTCAGACCCCAAGATCGGCCTGATCCTGGTCTCGATCTTCGTGGTCGTCGCCGCGGTCGCCGGCGTGATCTTCTGGCTCCTGCCCGGTGAGGGCATCTTCTCCTGGATCTTCACGATCGTCGGCGCCCTCCTGGCCGGCCTCCTCGCCGCCATGATCGTCTTCTCCCGGCGTGCGCAGAAGGTGATGTACTCCAGGCTGGAGGGCCAGATCGGCGGCGGGTACGCAGCCCTGACCATGCTCCGCCGCGGCTGGACGGTCACCCAGGCGGTCGGTGTCGAGCCGCGCAGCCAGACGCTGGTGCACCGCGTGGTCGGCCCTCCGGGAGTCGTCCTCGTCGGCGAGGGAAACAGCCCGAGCAAGGTCCGCTCGCTGCTGGCCAGCACCAAGCGCAGCCATGCGCGGGTCCTCGGCGAGGTGCCGATCACGACCGTCGTCGCCGGCAACGGCGAGGACGAGGTGCCGCTGCCGCAGCTGACCAAGCACGTCACCAAGCTCGGCCGCCAGGTCGCCGGCCCGGAGATCACCGACATCATCAACAGGCTCAAGGCCGTCGACGCCACCCGTGGCACCATGCCGATCCCGAAGGGCCCCGTCCCGACCTCGATGAAGGGCATGCGCGGCAACCTCCGCGGGCGTTAACCAGCGCGGCGCGCCCGGATCGCGTAGAGCAACGGGATCCGGGGCGCCTGCTCGGGCAGCCTGAACCAGCCGTCCTCCCCCGCCACCATCGACGGGAAGCGCGGCCACGGCAGCCGTTCGTCCTCGCGTACGAGCTCGATCCGCAGGCCCACGCCCGCGAGGGCGGTGACGACCTCGCCGACCCCGTGACGCCATTCGTACGCCGTGGTCGCTGGGCCGTCGGTGTAGGTGTGGGTCGAGTCCTTCGCGATCGCGCCTCGGCCCGAGAGATAGTCGTGGCGCAGCTCGAGGGAGTCCTCGCCGCCGGGCTCGGGCACCTCCCCGAGGGCGTCGAGGAGCGGGTGGAACTCGGCGAGGTAGAGGAATCCGCCCGGCTTCAGCAGGGCGTGCACGACTCTCGCCCACAGGTCGATGTCGGGCAGGTAGCAGACCGCGCCCTTGCCGGTGTAGACGACGTCGAACCGGTCCGCACCCAGCACCTCGACGGCGTCGTGGACGTCGGCCCGGTGGTAGTCGACCGCCAGCCCCCGCTGCTCCGCGATCCGGCGCGCGGCCTCGACCGCCTCGGCCGAGATGTCCAGCCCGTACGTCACCGCACCACGCTGCGCGAAGGCGACCGTCTCCGTGCCGAGATGACACTGCAGGTGCACGACCTCGCGGCCGCCGAGGTCGCCGAGATCGGTCCACTCGTAGTCGGCGAACCAGGACTCCGCGGGACGAGAGCCGTCGATGCCGTAGAAGTCGCTGGCGACGTGGATCGGTGTGCGCGCGTCCCAGTTGGCCCGGTTGGCCTCGATCTGGCGTGTGATTTCGGGGTCGAGAGTCATACGACCACGGTCCCACGGGACGACACAAGGCCGGTCCCGAACGGGACCGGCCCTGCTGCGTACCAGATCTGGGGTGTCAGCCGCCCATGTTCGGCATGTCGGTGACCTGGTCGGCGGGCGGTGCCTCGATGGTCACGTCCTCACCGTGCTTGGTGAGCACCATCTCGACGGTGCCCATGTCCCCCATGCCGACCACTGCCTTGCGGAGCAGGCCGTCGCCGTCGACCCAGATGTCCTGCTCGATCGTCTCGGGCATGCCGCTGGCGCTGTCCGATCCGAGGCTCTTGGCCAGGCTCGCGGAGTCGACGGTGAAGCTGTAGTGCTTGGTGTCGGTGCCGTCGAGCTTCTCCTCGCCCTCGAACTTGGAGGACTTGATCGAGTCCTCCATGCCTTCGAAGAAGGCGAGCGGGTTGCTCATCGACTCCAGGCTGGTGCCACCCATCTTGGCGAGATCGTCGGCGCTCGCGGTCATCCACGAGTCGCCCATCATGCCCTTGATGTAGATCTTCTCGTCGACGAGGATCGTCTCGAGGTCCATGTCCATCGAGCCACCACTCATCTTCATGGTGGAGTGCTGGGCCGGCGGCTCCTTGCGGATGTCGCCCTCACCGGTCATCGAGACCGCCTGGCCGGAGGCCTTGACGTCCATCTTCGTGGTGAAGTGGGCCGTGTCGATGTCGGTGGCCTTCTTCATGACCTCGGTCATGTTCTCGGCCGAGACCGTGTCACCCTCGCTGGCGCCGCCGGCCCCACCACCGCCACCGCAGGCCACCAGGCCCGAGAGCGATACGGCCAGCACGCCCGCCGCAGCGGCACGGCGCCAGAGGCCACGTGGCCCGAGAGTACGGTTGTGCGTCATTGAGCTTCCCTTCGTGTTTCCGCTCCTGCGGCGGACCGCTCCAACCTACCCTCGGAGTGGTCTCAACTCACGCGGCGAAACACGTGTCGATAGGTCTGAAGCGTGACGGTCGCCGTCCCCGCCGCCAGGTCGTGCAGACCACGCCGGTCGGGCCGGAACACCAGCGGAGGTACGACGAGGACCACCAGGATCTGGCGGGCGATGCTCCGCAGCGGGTCGGGCGGGCGTACGTCCGGCTCCCCCTGGGACACCCGCACCGTGCGCAGCCGGGTGACGAGCTTGCCGAAGGAGCCACCACCGAGCGTGGTGAAGACCGCCGTCTGCACGACGAAGACGACCAGGATCCACAGGTTGTCGGTCGGCCGCGGGTCGACGCCGGCGAGCAGCGACCCGAACGGCAGCGCGCGTACGCCGAGGAAGACCGACGCCACCAGCGACGATGCGAGCCAGTCGATGAAGAGCGCCAGGACGCGCCTGCCCCAGCTCGCGGTCGGATAAGGCAGAGTGGGCGTCACAGGGGTGGCGGAACTGGTCACACCGGCAAGCGTAGGCGGCAACGTCTTGAAGGATGAGATCGGGATGGCTGCCGATCAAATCACACAACCTGTTACATGCCTGAAACATTTGCGACACTCCTGTGCAACCGTCCCTTCGTAATTTGCGTGGCACGGTCAGGTCCACGAGGACCCGGCCTCGATCGCGAGAGACCTATCTGGCTCTTCCCGCCCGGGTGAGCCAAGGAGGATTGATGTTCAGCACTGACGACGAGCTCTTGAAGTTCATCTCTGACGAGGGGGTCGAGTTCGTCGACATCCGTTTCGTCGACCTTCCCGGCGTTCAGCAGCACTTCACGGTGCCGGTGTCGTCGTTCAACCTGGAGCCGATGGCCTTCGACGGTTCGTCGATCCGCGGCTTCCAGGCGATCAACGAGTCCGACATGGCGCTGTACCCGGACGTCACGACTGCCTACATCGACCCGTTCCGCACCGCGAAGACCCTCGCGCTGATGTACTTCGTGCACGACCCGATCACCGGCGAGGCCTACTCGCGCGACCCGCGCAACATCGCGCGCAAGGCGCTGGCGTACCTCGCCTCGACCGGCATCGGTGACACCGCCTTCTTCGCCCCCGAGGCGGAGTTCTTCATCTTCGACAAGGTCGCCTACAACACCTCCGAGGGCGAGTCGTTCTACAAGATCGACTCCGTCGAGGCCTGGTGGAACTCGGGTGCCGACAAGAACCCTGACGGCTCGGACAACCTGGGTTACAAGACCCGTTACAAGGGCGGCTACTTCCCGGTCTCCCCCACCGACCACTTCGCCGACCTGCGCGACGTGATGGTCAAGAACCTCGAGGCCTCCGGCCTGCTCGTCGAGCGCGCCCACCACGAGGTCGGCACCGCCGGCCAGGCCGAGATCAACTACAAGTTCGACACGCTGCTCAAGGCGGCCGACGATGTCATGAAGTTCAAGTACATCGTCAAGAACACCGCCTGGGAGGCCGGCAAGACGGTCACCTTCATGCCGAAGCCCGTCTTCGGTGACAACGGCTCGGGCATGCACGTCCATCAGTCGATCTGGAACGCCGGCGAGCCGCTGTTCTACGACGAGACCGGCTACGGCGGCCTCTCCGACATGGCCCGTTGGTACATCGGCGGCATCCTGAAGCACGCCCCGTCGGTGCTCGCGTTCACCAACCCCACCGTGAACTCCTACCACCGCCTGGTGCCGGGCTTCGAGGCTCCGATCTCGCTGGTCTACTCCTCGCGCAACCGCTCCGCCGCGGTCCGCATCCCGATCACCGGCACCAACCCGAAGGCCAAGCGCGTCGAGACCCGGTTCCCGGACCCGTCCTCGAACCCGTACCTCGCCTTCTCGGCCCTGCTCCTCGCCGGCATCGACGGTATCCAGAACAAGATCGAGCCGCCCGCGCCGATCGACAAGGACATCTACGAGCTGCCGCCGGACGAGATGGCCGAGATCAACCAGGTGCCGACCTCCCTCGGCGCCGTCCTGTCGGCCCTGGAGAACGACCACGACTTCCTCACCGTGGGCGACGTCTTCACCCCCGACCTGATCGAGACCTGGATCGACTACAAGACCAACGACGAGATCCTCCCGATCCAGCTCCGCCCGCACCCGCACGAGTTCGAGCTCTACTACGACATCTAGGCCGTAGAGCGCTGACCGACTGAGCCCCTCCCCGTTTCAACGGGAGAGGGGCTCAGTCGCGTTGTTCGTCGAGCCAGTGCAACACATGTTCTCGTTGGCGCGTCATGAAGACACACATCGCCCGAACTCGGAGGGTTCACATGAAGCAGCTCGTCGTCTTCCTTCTCATCGGCGCGCTCGCACCCGTGTTGGGGCCGGTCCTCAGCGCCCAGGCGCAGCCGCCCGACCTCGTCTGCGACGGCAGCTACCACCACCGCACGTTCCGCCACGTAGTCATCCCTGACGGCGCCCTCTGCGTGATCACCAATTCCAGGATCACCGGCAATGTCCGCACCACCGGTGCACCGAGGGTGGTCAGCATCACCGACACGCATGTCGGCAGGAACATCCACGTCCGCAACGTCGTCGAGCGCGTCACCATCGGGGCCGCCGGGTGCCGGGTGGACCCGGTCGCCGGACGAAACCTCATGGTCCGCAACTCCCGCAACGTGGCGATCTGCGAGATGTCGATCGCCAACAATCTCGTGGTCCGCGACAACCGGGGGACCTTGATGGTCCGGGACAACAAGGCATGCAACAACCTCCGCGTCGTCGACAATCACGTGCGTTCCCTGCGTGTGCTCAGGAACTCCTACGCCGGCAACTTCTCGGTGGCTCGCAACACCTGGGTGGAGCGCAAGGTCGTGAGGGACAACGTGGAGCTGCGACAGAACCCCGCCGCGTGCCGTCGGGCTGGATGAGCGATCGCCCTCCGGCCTGGAGCCTGCAGCAGCCGACAGCGCTCTGGCTGTAGGCCGCCACAGGCTCCTGACGGGCTCACACGGCGTGCACGCACGAGCACTGGCATGCGGCGAGGGTGCCCTCGGCGGTCTCCGCGGCCGTACGAACGAGCACTTCGACTCTTCCAGGGCCCACCGCCTCGGCGGCTTCGACGACCAGTCCGCTCTCCGTCGCTGCCTCGTCGCGTGTCCACAGTGCCGGCGCGGCGACCGCGCCGATGACGGCCAGAATGGCGAGCACGGTCCAGGTGGGGGCGAAGCCGGCGTTGGTGGCAACCCATCCCGCGATGGGGTAGGTGACCAGCCAGGCGAGGTGGGAGAGCGAGAACTGGGCCGCGAAGACCTCGGGGATGGCATCCGGCTCGACCGAGCGCCGAAGCACCTGGCCGGTCGGAGTGATGATGAGCGCCATCCCGCCGCCGATCGCGACCCAGATGACCGCGGTGAGCGAGGACATGGCGACGCTCGTGGTCGCCGTCACCAGGGCCGCGGCGACGGCTGCCACCAGCACGGTCGCCCCGGTCAGCATCACGACCCGTTCCCCGATACGGTCCAGGATCCCGGGGAGGACGAGAGCTGCCACCAGGGTCCCCGATCCTGAGGCAGCGAGCATCCAGGCCACGTCGGACTGGGTTCCGCCGAGGACGTCCCGGACGTAGTTCACGGTGTTGACCACGACGATGGATCCGGCGGCCGCGACCACGAGATTGAGGGCCATGACGGCGCGCAGGCTGGGAACGGCAGCGAAGGTCCGGATTCCCGAGACGACCCGGTCCACGGGCCCGGCACGTCGGCTGGGGCGGGCGTTGGGGACACGGGAGGAGAGCACGAGCAACGCGGAGGCGGCGAATCCGAGCGCGGTGCCGAGGAACAGCAGGTTGAAGGACATGACCGAGAGCGCGACAGCTGCGAGCACCGGGCTCAGCAGGCTCTCCATCGTGTAGGCCACCTGGGAGGCGGAGAGCGCTCGGGTGTAGTCGGCTTCTTCGGTGACGATGTCCGGGATCACCGCCTGGAAGGTCGGGGTGAATGCCGCAGACGCGGTCTGGAGAACACCGATCAGCACGTAGATCTGCCAGACCTCGGTGACGAACGGCAGAGCAAGCACCACCAGGGCGCGGACCACGTCGAGGACGGTCAGGAACAAGCGCCGAGGCAACCGGTCGACGTACGCAGCCGCCAACGGCGCGACCACGACATAGGCCACCATCTTGATGGTCAACGCGGTCGCGAGCACCGCTCCGGCGCGAGGGCCGGCCAGGTCGTAGGCGAGCAGACCCAGCGCAACTGTGGCCAGACCGGTTCCGAACAGTGCGATCACCTGCGCGCCGAACAGGCGCCGGTAGTCGCGGATCGCGAACAACCCCATGGCTCTCACCCTTCCTCGAGCCAGGCCGCTTCCTCGTCCTGGCGTGTTCATTCGAGGGGGACCTTGTCCCGCATCGCTGTCCGAGGCCTGTCCGCCCACCTTCCGGCCGAGTGAGGCGACGAGCGGTGGCGCGGCCTACGAGCGGCAGCATGCCGACCGGCCTGCCGGGACCGACGTCCCACCATGAGAGGCAGCGAGAGCAGCAGGGCGGTAGAAGCCACGCTGATGCCGGTGATCACCACGCCGACGGAGGGGACGAGCACGGCCATCGCGCTTCCGGCCAGTAGTGGACCGAGGAACTGACCTCCGAGAAGGAAGCTGTTGGCGACACCGAGATATCCGGCGCGTTCGTGCTGGCCGGCCTTCTGGGACGCGTAGAGCAGCAGCGACTGCGCCAGGGCCGCGAAGCAGAAGCCCTGGACGAACCGCAGCGGCACCAACATCGGCAGCCAGGCCACAGCTGCCTGGGCGAGCACGGTGGCGGCCGTGATGCCGCTCGCGATGACCAAGGTGCGCAGCGGAAGCCCGGTTCTGTCGTTGAACCTGCCCCACCACAGGGAGCCCACGAGGGTGCCGGCCCACATCACCGCGTGCAGCCCTCCCACCCACGGCCCGGCCTGACCGGGCTCGGCGACGAGGTCGGTGACGAAGGCGGCGTAGACGGGGATCAGGCCGTAGACCCCGAAGAAGGCCAGGAAGCCGGCGGCCAACGGGACCCAGCCGATGTGGGTGCACACGGACAGGAGGGCGGATCGCGCCGGTTCTGCTCGGTCTGGCGGGCGCCGTCCGCCGTACGGGTTCCGCAGCCGGACCGTACAGACACACCCGAGCACCATGGCCACGACGGCGATCCCGATCAGAAGCGGTCGAAGATCACCGGTGGCTACCAGCGCGCCACCCGCGACCGGGCCCGCGAGGGCTCCGGCCGCGGTGGCGCTGTAGGAGCGGCCGAGGGCCCGTCCGCGGCTGCCTTCGGATGCGGCTGATCCCACATATGCAGCGGCCGCCTCGACCACTCCTCCGAACGTTCCCTGAACGACCCGCGCGACCAGGAGGCCCAGGGGGCTGCCGGCGGTAGCCATCAGGGCCATCGCCGCGCACAAGCCCACCAGGGCGCGGACCACCATCCACTTGGGACCGATGCGGTCACCCAGTCGGCCCCACAGCGGTGTCGTGATCGCCAGCGGGAGGGCGGGCGCCGCGATAGCGGCCCCCGCCCAGAGCCCAACGGTGGCGCCGGGGGCGCCGAGCGATGCCATGTACAGCGGCATGATCGGCACCAGCGCCATCAACCCGGCGGTGTTGACGAACTGGGCGATCCACAGCAGTCCCATGTCCGTCCGCCGCAGGGTCATCTGATCTCTCATGACCGCGTGGCAACGTCCGGCCGCTGATCACCCAGCCCGCCGACCGTGGAGACCGTCTCGAGCCACTGATCGTCGTAGACCAGGTCGAGGTACCGCTCCCCCCGGTCCGGCAGCACCGTCAGCACACGGCTGCCCGCCGGCGTGGTCGGCAGGAACTGCGCGATGGCTGCGACCACTGCGCCCGATGACCCACCGCCCAGGACACCTTCGGTCGCAACCAGGTGCCGACAGCCCAGCGCCGCTCGAGCGTCGTCGATGTGGATCACGTGGTCGATCTCCGAGCGACTGAGCAGCTCGGGGACGCGGCTCGCGCCGTAGCCGGGGATCTCGCGTGGTCCCGGGGACGCACCGAAGATGACCGACCCGACGGCGTCGACGGCCACGACCTGCATCGCGGGATAACGCTCACGAAGCCGCCTGGACAGCCCCAGGAGCGAACCGGTGGTGGAGACGGCCGCCACCAGGTAGTCCACCGGGGTCTGGATCGCGTCGAGGACCTCGCGCCCGCTGGTCTCGTAGTAGGCGCGCCAGTTGAGGTCGTTGGCGTACTGGTTCACCCATACGCTGTCCGGGCTGGATTCGGCCAGCTCCTGGGCACGTCGGACCCGGGTGTGCAGGTAGCCACCGCTCTCGTCGCGCTCGGTCACCAGCTCCACCTCCGCCCCGACGGTCTGGAGAAGTCGAAGGTTGGTCGGGGTCGTCTTGGGATCGACCACCGCGGTGAAGGCCAATCCGTGAAGCTTGGCCATCGTTGCCAGTGCGACGCCGAGATTTCCCGACGTGCTCTCCACGAGCCGCATCCCCGGGCGCAGTTCGCCGGACGCCAGTCCGGATTCGATGATGAAGCGCGCCGGCCTGTCCTTCATGCTCCCGGCCGGGTTGAGCATCTCGAGCTTCGCGATCACCTCCCGGTCGGGGTCCGGGAAGCAGCGTGCCAGCCGCAGCAGCGGGGTGTCACCGACGCACGTCGTCAGAGAGTCATGGATGTTTTCGGGCATGCAGAAGTTCCTTCGTTCATGAAGTCGAAAGGTGCTCGAGGAGACGTAGGAAGGTGTCGAGACGACACCGGCCTCCTACACCCGCTGCACGCCTAGTTCACGAACGAGATGAGGGGTCGACCTCGGTAGATCTACAGGCTCTCGAGTGCGGAGATGTCCCGCCGCCGGCGGGGTGACCCACAGACACCCCATCGCGGGCACCAACACCGAGGCAGCAACTCCGAGGCGTGACTGGGTGATCTCGCCGCATTCGACCTCGCCGTGGGGATGGTCGATCGTCAGCACATCCGAGCCAGCGACGGCATCGCCGAGATCCTCATGCACCGACTCAGCAGCAGCATGGCCGGAATCACCGTGGTGTGCACTGTGCATGCTCAGCAGGTGCACCGCGAACACGATCGCGGCCAGCAAGGCCACCACGACACGCGGCTGGCGCCCGGAGAACGGGGCGCGACGAAAACGGCAGGAGATCGCCGCGATGGCTCCCGAGCCCATACGCCCCCTTGCATCGTCATCCTCAACAGTCCGGCGCCGCCCAAGTTAGCAGCCGGTCCTGAAGGAACCCTGACACCACGACGTGACCTAGCGCACCGGGAGTGCTGCACGATCTGCCCGTCCCGAGGATCTTCCAGTGGCCAGACAGCGCTCGCTCGAGACGACATCGGCGGCGGTCCTGACGATGCATCTTGTTCGATCCCGTCCACGGCGCGGCCGTGCCAAGGCACGATGTGAAATGCTGACGGGGTGATCAGCCCCACATCCACCTCTCGCCGCGCGCTGCTCGCGGGGGCGGTGGGTGTTCCGCTCGCCACGGCGCTCGGAGGCTGCGTCGGACAGTCCTGGGACGAGCTGCCGGGGACGAGTCTGTCGATCGCCACCGGAAACCGCGGAGGTGTCTTCGACCGGTACGGCAACGCGTTGGCCACGGTGCTGGAGGAGCGCCTCGACGGCGTCACCGCAACCACCCACCACACCGACGCCTCCCTGATCAACCTGCGCGAGGTGGCCCAGGGCAAGAGCGACATCGGTTTCGCCCTGGGTGACGCGGCCGCGGATGCGATCCGGGGCACCGGGCCGTTCCCCGACCCGGTCGACCTGGTCGCCCTGACCCGGACCTACGACAGCTTCGTGCACCTCGTGGTGACGGCCGACTCCCCGGTGAAGGAGGCGGCCGATCTCCGCGGACGACGCGTCGGCCTGGGCAGCCTGGGATCGGGGACGAGGCTGGTGACCGGTCGCATCCTCGCGGCCGCCGGCGTCGCGGCGGACGACATCACGGGCACCGACCACAGCCTGGAGCAGGCGGCCGACGGACTCCGCCACGGGCGGCTGGACGCGTTCTTCTTCGTGAGCGGAATCCCCAACGCCGTGGTGGCCAGGCTGTCCGACAGCGTGCCCATCCGGCTCGTCGACCTCGGGTCGCTGGTCCCCCAGCTGACGGAGACGTACGGCCCCGAGTACACACTGGGCCCGGTGCCGACCTCGAGCTACGGTCTGCCCCGTGCGGTCGACACCGTGAGTGTCAAGAACCACCTCGTGGTCCACCCCGATCTCGACGTGGACCTCGCCTACGCGGTCACGCGCGTGATGTTCGAGGCGCAGGACAGGGTCGACCGGATATCGCCTCAGGTGCGGCAACCCAACCTGGGAGCCGCGATCTTCACCTCCCCGTTGCCCCTTCATCCGGGGGCGGAGCGCTACTACCGAGAGCGTCACCTGTAACGGCCGACAGCACGACCCTCACCTCGAGGCCCCCGTCGCTCGGCGTCGAGACGACCATCGACCCGCCCAGGTCGTCGACGCGGGCACGCACGATCGCCAGACCGAGACCTGTGCCGGGTACGTTCTGGTGCTGCCTGCCCCGGAAGAACCGCGCGCCGACCTTGGCGACGTCGTCGGGATGGAGCCCCTGCCCGTGGTCACGGACCCGCACCTCTACGCTGTCTGCAGGCGTGCCGCCACCGGTGACCGTGACCTCCACCGGTGAATCCGGGGCGAACTTGGCGGCGTTGTCCAGCAGCGAGTCGAGGACGACCTGGACGACCTCCGGCGAGCTCAACGCGATTGCCCTGTCGGGCACATCCGTACGAAGCCGGGTGAAGACGGGTTCCCACATCGCACACCGTTCACGCACGATCTCAGCCACATCCACCTCCACCGGTGTGACCCGGCGCGCACCGACCTGGCTCAGCCTCAGCAACGACTCGACGATGCTGCTGAGGCGATCGGTCTCCTCCAGCACGGGTTCGACCGCCGCAGAGGGTGACCCCGTCGCGGCCAGGCTCTCGACCCGAAGCCGCAAGGCGGTGAGGGGGTTGCCGAGCTGATGGGCCGCGTCGGCGACCAGCTCCCGCTGCTGTCGCTGGGACGTCTCGACGTTGTCGACCATCGCATTGAAGGATCTGGCGAGATGTCGCAGCTCGGGCGGACCCAGCTCGTGGGCACGCGAAGACAGGTCACCGTCGGCAAGGTCCTTGGCCGCATGCTCGAGGTCGTGCACCGGCCGGAGGATCCAGCTCACGAACGGCACCACCGCACCGAAGACCATCAGCAGCACGACCACGAGTCCGGCCGCCACCAGCCAGGCGAGCCCACGCGCGATGCTGCCCTGGACAGCGTTCGTCGGCGCGACGACCACGACCGCTCCGAGGACTTGGGCGTCCCTGCCGACCGGCGACCCGATCACGACGTTGTCGCCGCTCCACGGCCAGATCGTGTCGGGCGGTTGTGAGCCTGCGCCCGAGAGAGCGCGGTCGATGGTCTCCTGCACCTGGGGATCGTCGCCGACCGCCTCCGCGCCCGCTTGCGCGACGACCTGGCGGTCCGCATCGGCGACCAGCACCGACCCACCGTAGACGTCCACGTAACGCTGCAGGTCGCCGTCCAGATCCTCGGCAAGTCCGGTCTCGAGGGCATTCTCAGCCACGACCGCGAACCGGCTGACGTCCCCGAGCCGGCTCACGAACATGGCTTGCGTACGGTCGGAGGCGTACGTCGCGATCAGCGGCACCATGAGCGCGAGGAGCAACACCCCGATCAGGGAGAGAGACACGAGGAGCAGGCGGCGGCGCACGCATCACTCCTGCGGGATGACCCGGTAGCCCACGCCGCGGACCGTTGCCACCAGGCCCGGCCGACCCAGCTTGGACCGCAGCGCCGACACGTGGACGTCGAGCGTTCGCGAGGCACCGACCCAGGCGGTGTCCCAGATCCCCTCCATCAGGGTCTCCCGCGTGACCGTGTCGCCGGCGGCCTGCACCAACATGGAGAGCAGGTCGAACTCCTTGCGGGTCAGGGCGACCTCCTCTCCCGCGACGGTGACCCGGCGTGAGCCATGGTCGAGATGCACGTCACCGACATGCTCCAGGAGCTCGGTCGGCCGATGCCCCACGCGCCGCATGACGGCATCGATCCGGGCGAGAAGCTCGGCGAGCCGGTAGGGCTTGGTGACGTAGTCGTCCACACCCGAGCGGAGGGCGGAGACGACGGTGAGCTCGTCCCTCCGGGCGGTGACGGCAATGATCGGCACGTCGACCCGGGTCCGGAGCTGGCGGCACAGGGCCAGCCCGTCCTGGTCGGGCAGTCCCATGTCGAGCAGGACCAGATCGATGCCATCGAGAAGCTCCAGCGCCTCGGCTGCGGTGCCGGCCCGGCGTACGTGGAGATGCACGCGCTGCAGGGCAGGCGTCAGCGCCGCCACGACCCGGTCGTCGTCCTCGACGAGCAGGACTCGCATCTCACCTCACCCGCCTGGCGAACACGCCAGGGATCTCGATCGGCCAACGTTAGAACTCTGTAAAGTCTCCCGCCCGAACCGGAAGATGTGACGCACGACACTTCTAGGTTACGCAGCATGCCAGTCACCCCCTCACCCCGCCAACCGGGGTCCCACGTCGACGTCGACAGCCTCGTGGCGGACTACGACGAGGAGAAGCCGTCCCGGAGCCTCTCGCCGCGTCTGGAGCTCATCGTCGGGCTGTGGTGCTTCCTGGTCGCCCTGTTCGTGCTCCGTCAGGTCTTCGACCCCCTCGACCTGGGCAGCCAGTACTACCTGATCCTCTTCCTCGGCATGACGCTGCCGCTCGTCTTCCTGACCTACCGGATGCGTGGACGTCGCGACTCGGCGAACCCCCACACCCAGCACACGGACATCGATCCAGCACCCGCCGAGCCTCACGCCGAGGCGGGCCGCGCCGCCGACAACCCCGGTGTCGTCGACTGGCTGCTGGCCGCCACGGCCGTGCTCGTGGGTCTCTACCCGGTGCTTCCGCTGCCGTTGACGGACATCGGCCTCGGCGGGTTCGGCGAGTTCCTCGACCGCCAGGGGTCGCTGCTCACGCTCGACGTCGTGGCCGGGACCGTGCTGCTGGTGCTGGTGCTCGAGGCCACCCGCCGGACGACCGGGCTGGTTCTGCCGGCGGTCTGCGCCGTCTTCTTCGTCTACGCCTACTTCGGCGGCTACCTGCCGATCGGCTGGAGCATCAGCCACATCGGGCTCGACCTCGATCAGATCATCAACGCTCTCTACAACGAGGCCTCCGGGTTCTTCGGCGTACCCCTCGACGTCGCGGCGACCTACATCGTGCTGTTCACGATCTACGGCGCGGTGCTCGATCGCATGGGAGCGGGCCGGTTCTTCGTGGAGTTCAGCTTCTCCCTGTTCCGCAGGTCCGGGTCGGCCCCCGGCCGCACCGTCGCCACGTCCGGGTTCCTGCTCGGCACCGTCTCCGGTTCGGGAACGGCGACCGCGGTCACCCTTGGCTCGTTCGCCTGGCCGATCCTCAACAGGGCCGGCTATCCGAAGGAGGCGGCCGGAGGCATGCTGGCCGCGTCCGGCATCGGCGCCATCCTGTCGCCACCGACCATGGGAGCAGCGGCGTTCATCATCGCCGAGTATCTCGGTGTCTCCTACGTATCCGTCCTCGTGTGGGCGATCGTGCCCACGCTCCTCTACTACCTCGGTATCTTCCTCGCCGTCGAGATCGATGCCCGCCGATTCGGGGCGCATCGCGTCGACCTCGAGATCGCCAACCCGCTGCGACTGCTGGCCCGCTTCGGCTATCACTTCGTCAGCCTCGGCGTGATCGTGTTCTTCCTCGCCATCGACATCCCACCGTTCCGGGCCGTCGTCTACGCCACCGGGGTCGCCGCGCTGTTCGGACTCCTCGAGGCGGTGCTGTCCCGTCGCCCCGTGGTCAGCGGCTTCGACAACCACGACCTCGAGCAGGAGCGGATGGCGCTCGGCGAGTCCCTCGAGGACTACGCCCGTCGCATGTACGCCGCCCTGAGCTCCGGCATCCGCTCGGCGTTGCCCGTCATCGCGGTCTGCGCCGCCGCAGGCGTGATCACCTCGGTCATCGCCAAGACCGGCCTGGGCCAGGTGTTGTCCGACGTCCTCGTCGACCTGGCCTCGCTGCTGTCCTTCAACGAGGCGTCGCTGCTGGTTCTCTCGGCGCTGTTCTCCGCGTTCGCGATCCTGCTGCTCGGCCTCGCGGTGCCCGTGACTGCGTCGTTCATCCTCAGCTGGGTCATCATCGGCCCGGCCCTGATCTCGCTCGGCGTGGACGCCCCGCAGGTGGCGATGTTCATCTTCTACTACGCGGTGCTCTCGGAGGTCTCCCCGCCCACAGCGCTGGCCGCGGTGGCGTCGTCCGCCATCACCGGCGGCAAGGTCATCCCGACGATGATGCAGGCCTGCAAGTACACGCTGCCCGCCTTCCTGGCCCCGATCGCCTTCGTGGTCACCGACAACGGCGCACACCTTCTCTCCCGCGGTGACTTCGTCGACGTCGTATGGACCTTCCTGGTGGCCGGATGCGCAGTCGGCGCCCTCGCCATCTGCACGACCGGATGGATCCTCGGCCCGACCAACCTCCTCGAGCGCATCCTGTGCCTGCCGGCCGCGCTGCTGCTGCTCTACCTGGTCCCGACCTCCATCGCGCTGGGCTTCGCCCTGCTCGCCATCGCCCTGGTGCTCCACGTCGTACGTCGCAGGACGACGGGCGCGACGGCCACCCGGCGAGACCACACCAGCCCCGACCCGACGCACGCATGACCCCAACCCCCAAGAAAGGCAACACCATGAAGCGCATCACCCCGCTCGCCGGGATCGCCGTCGCCGCGGCCCTCGTCCTGACCGCCTGCGGCGGCCAGCAGAGCCGGCAGCAGGCAGGATCCGGCGCAGACGAGAGCAGCTGCGACGCCGGCCAGGGCCGCATCTCGATCGCTACCGGAAACTCCACCGGCGTCTACTACGTCGTCGGTGGCGGAATGGCTCAGGTGATCAACGACGAGACAGACCTGAAGGTCACCGCCGCCGAGACCGGCGCCTCGGTGCAGAACATCGAGCAGGTCGTCGCCGGCAACTACAACGTCGGCTTCTCGCTCGCGGACTCCGCCGCCGACGCGGTCGACGGCGAAGCCGACTTCGAGGAGCCCCAGGACATCTCGACCCTCGGCCGCATCTACTCCAACTACACGCACGTGGTGGTACGCAAGGATGCCGGCATCGACTCCGTCGAGGACTTCGCCGGCAAGGCCATCTCGACCGGTTCTCCCGAATCGGGCACCGAGGTCATCGCCAACCGGCTGATCGAGTCCGCGGGGCTCGGGTTGTCGGACGTTAAGCGTCAGCGTCTCGACCTGACCAAGACCGTCGACGGCATGAAGGACGGCTCCATCGACGGGCTCGTGTGGTCCGGCGGTCTGCCCACCCCGGCGATCACCGACCTCTTCACCTCGATGGGCGACAAGGTCGAGTTCATCGACATCACCCCTCTGCTGCCGAAGATGCAGGAGGTCAACGAGGTCTACGAAGAGGCGTCGATCCCGGGCGACACGTACGAGCTGGCGGGGGACATCCCGACCATCGTCGTTCCCAACGTGCTGGTCGTGAAGAACGACATGCCCGACAACCTTGCCTGTGCGCTCACCACGCTGCTGGTGGAGCAGAAGGACAAGCTCGTCCAGGTCCACCCGGCCGCCGACGAGATCGACCCCGCCACCATGGCCGAGACCGGGCCGATCCCGCTCCACCCGGGTTCCGAGCGCGCGCTGACAGACCTCGACTGACGCCCGCGAGGTGGGTCGGCACAGCCGGCGCTGCGCCGACCCACCTTCCCTCCAGATCCCACCGCACCGATACCAGCCAGCCACACCTCAAGGAGACCGCCCCGTGAACGCCCGCATTTCCCAGACCCCACTCGAGCTGTTCGACACCGACTCGCTGATCGACGAGGAGGATCGGGCGATCCGCGACACGGTGCGGCGATTCGTCGAGGACCGGATCAAGCCGGACGTCGCCGACTGGTACGAGTCAGGCGCGATCCCGGCCCGCGACCTGGCCAAGGAGCTCGGCTCTCTGGGCGTGCTCGGCATGCACCTGGACGGCTACGGCTGCGCGGGCACCAGCGCCACCGCGTACGGCCTGGCCTGTCTGGAGCTGGAGGCCGGCGACTCGGGGCTCCGCTCCCTCGTCAGCGTCCAGGGATCGCTGGCGATGTTCGCGATCTGGAAGCACGGCAGCGACGAGCAGAAGCAGGAGTGGCTCCCGCAGATGGCGGCCGGCGAAGCCATCGGCTGCTTCGGCCTGACCGAGCCGGACTTCGGTTCCAACCCCGCCGGCATGCGGACGCGCGCAGTCCGGGACGGGTCCGGCTGGAGGCTGACCGGGAACAAGATGTGGATCACCAACGGCTCGGTGGCCGACGTCGCGGTGGTGTGGGCGCAGACCGACGGCGGCATCCGCGGGTTCGTCGTCCCCACCGACACCCCGGGATTCTCGGCGCCGGAGATCAAGAAGAAGATGTCGCTGCGGGCCTCCGTCACCTCCGAGCTCGTGCTCGACGACGTCCGCCTCCCCGCAGGCGCGGTGCTGCCCGGGGCCGCTGGCCTTTCAGGACCTCTCTCGTGCCTCAACGAGGCCCGCTACGGGATCGTCTTCGGAGCGCTGGGTGCTGCTCGCGACAGCCTCGAGACGGCGGTCGCCTACTCGAAGGACCGCGACATCTTCGACAAGCCGCTGGCGGCCTACCAGCTGACCCAGGCGAAGCTCGCCGACATGGCCCTGGAGCTCGGCAAGGGGATGCTGCTCGCGCTGCACCTGGGCCGCCTCAAGGACGCCGGTTCGCTGCGGCCGGAGCAGATCTCGCTGGGCAAGCTCAACAACGTCCGCGAGGCGATCGCCATCGCCCGCGAGTGCCGCACCATTCTCGGCGCCGCCGGTATCACGCTCGAGCATCCCGTCCTCCGGCACGCCAACAACCTGGAGTCCGTGCTCACCTACGAGGGCACGAGCGAGGTCCACCAGCTCGTCATCGGCCGCGCCCTGACCGGAGAGGCGGCCTTCCGGTGACCCGAGGAGCCCTCGCCGGCGTACGCATCGCCGACTTCAGCCGGGTCCTGGCGGCGCCGTACGCCACGATGCTGCTCGCCGACCTGGGCGCCGAGGTGATCAAGGTCGAGCGACCGGATGACGGCGACGAGACCCGCTCGTGGGGCCCGCCATGGTCCGACGAGGGCGAGTCGACCTACTTCCTCTCGGTCAACCGCAACAAGGAGTCCCGCGCGGTCGATCTGCGCTCCGCGGAGGGTCGACGCGAGGCACAAGACCTCATCGCCGGGTGCGACGTCCTCGTCGAGAACTTTCGCGACGGCACGATGGAGCGACTCGGCCTGGGGTACGCCGCCCTGTCCACCGAGCACCCCGGGTTGGTCTACTGCTCGATCACCGGTTTCGGGGCGCGGGAGGGCGCGTCGCTCCCCGGCTACGACCTGGTGGCCCAGGCCGTCGGCGGGCTGATGTCGGTGACCGGTACGCCGGAGTCGGGGCCGGTGAAGGCCGGTGTCGCGCTGGTCGACGTGATCACCGGGCTGCACGCGGCCATCGGGATCCTGGCTGCGCTGCGCCACAAGGAGCACACCGGGCAGGGGCAGCGAGTCGAGGTCAACCTGCTGTCTTCGCTTCTCTCCGCACTGTCCAACCAGGCATCCACCTACGTCACGACCGGCCAGGTGCCCCAGGCGCTCGGCAACGTACATCCCAGCATCGCGCCGTACGAGCTGCTCGCCACCGCGGACCGGCCGCTGGCCGTCGCCGCGGCGAACGACAAGCTCTTCTCCCTGCTCGCCAGGGGCCTGGGCCGACCAGAGCTGGCCGACGACCCACGTTTCGCGACCAACGCAGACCGGGTGGCCCACCGTGCCGTGCTGGTCGCCGAGCTCGAGGACGTGTTGCGGGAGCGGCCGGCCGACCACTGGTTCGCCGTGTTGTCCACGCTGGGAGTGCCGTGCGGCCCGATCAACGACCTGGGCCAGGCATTCGCCCTCGCCGAGCGGCTCGGTCTGGCACCGGTCGCCGACATCCCCGGCGAGAGCCGGGACCCCGTGCCAACCGTCGCCCACCCGATCACCCTGTCGGCCACGCCGGCGACGTATCGGAGCGCACCGCCACGCCTCCCCGGGGCCCGATGAGGGCCCTCAGGGTCGCCGTGGTCGGCGGCGGCATCATCGGCACGGCGGTCGCACGACATCTGGCATGCCACCACGACGCCTCGGTCACCCTGCTCGAGAAGGAGGACCATCTGGGGGCGCACCAGACCGGCCACAACAGCGGTGTGGTCCACGCCGGGCTGTACTACGAGCCGGGAAGCCTCAAAGCGACGCTGTGCCGCAGAGGCGTCGCCCTGCTCCAGGACTTCGTCACCGAGCACGCGATCGCCTACGACGAGTGCGGCAAGGTCGTGGTAGCGCTGTCGCAGAGCGAGGCCGGGCGACTCGACGCGCTGCACAGACGCGCCGTCGCCAACGGGGTGCCGGGCGTCAGAATCGTCGATGGCGACGAGCTGCGAGCGATCGAGCCCCACGCTGCCGGGGTGCGCGCGATCCACTCGCCGCAGACGGCGATCGTCGACTTCCCCGCGGTCACCGCGGCCCTGGCCGCCGAGCTGCTCGACGCGGGCGGATCGGTGCGTCTCGGTCACGAGGTGACAGCCATGACGGAACGCACCGACGGCGTACGCGTCAAGACGACGAAGGACGAGCGCGACCACGACCTGGTCATCGTCTGCGGCGGGTTGCAGAGCGACCGGCTCGCCGCTCTGCTGGGTGAGCGTCGTGAGCCGCGGATCGTCCCGTTCTACGGCGACTACTTCGTCGCCGACCCGAGCCAGCGCTCACTGGTGCACGGGATGATCTATCCGGTTCCGGACCCTCGCTACCCGTTCCTCGGCGTCCACGTCACCCCGAGAATCGACGGAACGCTGACACTCGGCCCCAACGCGTTCCTCTCGCTCGGGCGCGAGTCCTACGAGCGCGGCACGATCGTCCCGCGTGACGTACTCGAGTCCGTCGGCTTCCCCGGATTCTGGCGCTTCGCCTCGCGCAACGTGGCGGCAGCGGTCCGGGAGTCCCGCACTGCGCTGAGCTCCCGCCGGTTCATCGAGGAGGCCCGCAGGTACGTGCCCGACCTCGACACCGCCGGTATCCGGCGCGGCGGTCGCGGGGTCCGTGCCCAGGCGATGGACGACGCCGGCCATCTCGTCGACGACTTCGTGATCACCGGCACCGACCGGGTGGTGCTGGTCCGCAACGCACCATCTCCCGGAGCAACCTCCGCCCTCGCCATCGCCGAGCACGTGGTCAACGAGGCGCTGCGGCGCCGTAACGGAAGGACATCGTGATGAATCCCCCACTCCTCTCCCCCGGTCTCTGGGGCATCCTGGCAACGCCGTTCCATGGCGAACGGCTTGCGGTCGACCTCGCCTCCCTGCGGGCCGAAGTGGACCTCTACCTCGGCGTTCCCGCCCAGGGGCTGGTCGCCCTCGGCGTCTTCGGCGAGGGCGCCGCCCTCGACTCGGCAGAGCAGGCCGCGGTCGTCGCCACGGTCGTCGAGCAAGCACCCGGCCTCCCCCTGACCGTCGGGCTGTCGGCGCGCACGACCGCCGTCGCGGTAGAGCAGGCACGCACGGCAACAGCCGCAGCCGGACCCGCGCTGGCCGGTCTGATGGTGCAGGCGAACACGCCGGATCCGGCGACGCTGGCCAGCCATCTGAGGGCGATCCACGACGAGGTCGGCGCCGGCATCGTGCTCCAGGACTATCCAGTTGCGTCCGGAGTCCGGATGACCGATGCCCAGGTGCTCGAGACCGTGGAGGCGTGTCCGTTCGTGGTGGCGGTGAAATCCGAGGCACCGCCGACCGCTCTCGCTATCGCGCGACTGAGCGCGCACACCGACATCCCCGTCTTCGGCGGACTCGGCGGCGTGGGGCTGATCGACGAGCTCGCTGCCGGCGCCGCGGGTGTGATGACAGGCTTCTCCCATCCGGAGGGGTTGCGGGCGGCCCTCGACGCCTGGCATCAGGGCGGGTACGACGCCGCCCGAGCCGCGTTCGCGCCCTGGCTGCCGCTGGTCAACTACGAGGCACAGCCGGGCATCGGACTCGCCCTGCGCAAGGAGATCCTGGCCAGGCGCGGCGTGATCGCCGAGGCCGCGGTGCGGCCGCCGAGTCCCGCCGCACCGGAGGAGCTCCTGCGCCTGGCGCCACACCACCTGGCGGCGGTGCAATCGCTGCTCGGCACGGCAAGCCGACGTCTCCTGGCCGACATTTCCCTCCACCACGCGACACGAGAGCTGAGCTGACCATGGACACCGGACTCACCGGACGCACCGTGCTGATCCCCGGATCCACCTCGGGGCTCGGGCTCGCCAGTGCCCGCGCCTTCACGGCCGAGGGTGCCCGCGTCGTCATCGCCGGGCGCCGGGCCGGGCTCGCGACGGCGGAGGCCGAGGCACTCGCCTCCTCACCCGGCTCTGCCTTCGGCATCGAGTGCGACCTCACCGTCACCGGCTCTGCGGAGCGGCTGGTCGAGGAGGCCACCCGTGCCTTCGGCCCGATCGAGGTGCTCGTCCTCAACAGCGGTGGCCCGCCGGCCGGATCAGCGGTCGACGCCACTCCGGAGGCGGTGGAGTCGGCGATGCTGACGCTCCTCCAGCAGCAGATCCGGCTCGTACGTGCCGTGCTGCCCGGAATGCAGCAACGGGGGTGGGGCCGGATCGTGGCGATCGGGTCGAGCGGCATCCAGCAGCCACTCGACAACCTGGCGTTGTCCAACACCGGCCGCGCAGCGCTGGCGGGCTACCTCAAGACACTGGCCGGCGAAGTGGCGGGCAGCGGCGTCACGGTCAACATGGTGCTGCCCGGACGGATCGCCACGGACCGGGTCGCCGCGCTCGACCAGACCCGCGCCGACAAGACCGGAGCGACGACGAGCGAAGTGCGGCGTACTGCCGAGGCCAGCATCCCGGTGGGCCGGTACGGCGCCCCCGAGGAGTTCGCCGCCGCCGTCGTGTTTCTCGCATCGACACCAGCCTCCTACATCACCGGCGAGCAGCTGAGAGTCGACGGCGGCCTGGTGCGGTCCTACTGAGCGGGGCGATCCGGCAGCGTGCGCCTGTATCCGCTAGTCGGGTCGCACCCGTCTGGTGTCGTAGGCCCACATCGCGATCTCGACGCGGTTGCGGGTGCCGAGCTTGGTCATCAACGAGGCGACGTGGGTCTTGACCGTGCTCAGGCTGACGAAGAGCTCGGTGGAGATCTCGGCGTTGGTCCGGCCCCGCGCCACGAGGGCGAGCACCTCCTCCTCGCGCTCGGTGAGCGGGTCGACGGGCTGGACCGGCACGGCCGGCGCCTGGTCGGCGAAGGTCGCCAACAGCCGGCGGGTGACGTTGGGGGCGATCAGCGCGTCCCCGTATGCCGCCGCGTGGATGGCCTGGACGAGAAGCTCCGGTCCGGCGTCCTTGAGCAGGAAGCCACGAGCGCCGGCGCGTAGGGCGCCGAGGACGTACTCGTCGAGGTCGAAGGTGGTGATCACAACGACGGCCATCGGGTCCGCCACGTCCGGCCCGGCCAGGCGCCGGGTGACCTCGACACCGTCGAGCCCAGGCATCCGGATGTCGACGAGGAGGACATCAGGTCGCAGCCGGGTCGCCAGGTCGAGCGCAGCGAGCCCGTCTGCGGCCTCCCCCACGACCTCGAGGTCCGGTTGGGCGCCGAGGATCATCACCAGCCCGGTCCGTACCAGGTCCTGGTCGTCGGCCACGAGGACCCGGATGCTCATGCCGGCGTCTCCGCCGGCAGCGCGGCCTCGACGACCCAGCCACCGCCGGGCCCCGGTCCCGCGGAGAACGATCCGCCGAGGAGATGGGCGCGCTCGGCCATGCCCAGCAGGCCGAACCCCGGCTCCGGGGTCGGCCCAGGCTCGGCCTGGCCGTCGTCGCAGACCCGCAGCCTGACGACATCGCCCTCCCGGCGTACGTCGATCCCGACACGGGTCGCGGTCCGGGCATGCCGCACGGCGTTGGTCAGCGACTCCTGGGCGAGCCGGTAGAGCGCGGCGTCCACGGGGCGGGCCAGCCGGGTCAACGAACCGGTCAGCGAGACCTCGACCGTGAGTGCCACGTCCGCGAGCGCCAGCGCAGGCAGGTCCGCGACACCCGGCTGCGGCGCGTAGGCGACGGCTTCCTCCTCCCGCAGCACCCGCACCATGGATCTCATCTCCGCGAGGGTTCGCGACGCTTCGGACTCGATCGCGGCCAGGACCTCCGCCGCCTTCTCGGGCTGGCTGCCCGCGACAACGCCACCGGCCTGCGCCTGCACCGCGATGGCCGAGACGTGATGGGCCACGGTGTCGTGCAGCTCGCGCGCCAGCGCCACCCGCTCCTGGTTGCGGATCTCGAGCTGCTGGCGATGCCAGAGGTCCGCACGGTAGCGGAACACCGCAGCCAGCGCGACGATCAACAGCAGCAGGACGCTTCCGCCGAAGACGTCGGCCCAGCCCGCGGAGGAGGCGTACATCCCCAGCACTACGACCACCGCCACGAACGCCGTCCCCAGCACGATCTCCCGTCCCGAGCCCCACCGCACCAGGGAGTAGAGCAGGATGAGGTCGGCCATCATGGAGTAGAGGCCGAGGTCCCCGCCGTTCACAGCCAGCTGGAGGACCGAGAGCAGCCCGGCGACGCCCCACCCGAGGACGGCGGCCACGAGCGGGCGTCCCCGCCGCCAGAGCAGGGCAGGCACCAGCGCGAGGGCGAGCACCGTCACCAGGGGTCGCCAGGCCAGGCCCGTCCGCACGATGCCCTCGACCAGGGTGGCGGCGGCGAAGACGCCCACGAGCAGCCAGTCGAGACGACCGACGAGCGGGGCGTCGGCAGGCCGCGGCTCGTGCCAGATGGAGCGCCGGACAGTGTTCACGGCTCCAGCCTAGGGATCGGCGCGCCGCCGCGTACCGGCCGAAAGTACGAGACGGAGACCGTTCCATCGGCCAGGCGAGCTCCGGCCTCGGGTCCGATGTGCCTGCTGCCGGGCTCAGCGAGCGTGGACCCACCGATCCTCACCACGACAACGGAGGCCACGATGAGCACACGTCAGACCATCACCACGCTGGACGACCGGCCGGTCCCGGTCAGAGCCGAGCTCGCCGCGGCATGGACCAGCTTCATGTTCCTGTACGTCTACGTGGACATCCTCAATTTCTTCACGCCCGGCGTCGTCGAAGACATCCTCGACGGCAAGGTCTTCGAGTTCGATCTCTCCCAGACCTTCTCGACCGCGGCGCTGACCCTGGTGTCCGTCCCGAGCCTCATGGTCGTGCTGTCGATGGCGCTGCCCGCACGGGCGAACCGCATCACGAACCTCGTCGTGGCCGCGCTCTACGTCCCCGTCACGGCATTCAACCTGGCGGGCGCGTCCTGGCTCTACTTCTACGGCCTCGGCGTCGTCCTGGAACTGACCCTTCTCGGCTTCATCGTGCGGCGCGCCTGGACCTGGCCCCGCACCGCACCCGTCCCGCTGGGCAACGGTGCTACGACCCGACCCGGACGCCAGTGATGGCGAACCGCTCGACGCCAGCGACATGGCCACCGGTCGACACCGCGATGGTCAGTACGCTGCCGGCGGGGGCACTGAACGGCATCGTGGTCGACCAGGGGCTGTTCTGCCCGCCGGCGGGGATGCCCGGGGACCGGCCGACCTCGCCGGTGCCCAGGCGCAGGACCCGGATCACCAGACTCTCGTCCACCCCGGTGATCCTGCCGCCGACGGCCATCGGGGACGTGACCGTCGCGCCGTAGCGCGGCGTGGTCAGCGATAGGGTGCTGTCCTTCGTGCCGACGACTTCCCACGGCGCGTACGAACCGCTTCCGATCTTCGCCAGGTGCACGACCGCCGCCGTGGTGTCCTTGCCGTCGGGCAGCCGGAAGCCGACGTCGACCCACGCCTGGTCGTCGGAGATCGCCACCCGAACCACCCGGTCGACCTCCTGGTAGCCGAGGTAGCTCTGGGTGAACCGCCGCGCGACCAGGCCGGCATCGAGATGCCACGGCTGGTGCCCGCCGTCTCGGTACGCCCGCTGCCACACCGCCGCCTCCTCGACACCGGCGAACGGCCACAGCGGCTGATAGCCGAACCGCGCGGGTGGCGTCGACGTCGGTTCCGTGGGCGTCGCACTCGGGGTGGCCGACTCCGTCGGGGTCGCGCTCGTCGACGGCGTCGGCGTCGCGGTGCTGCTCGCAGATGGCGTCGGCACGGCACCACGGTCACCGTTGTCCGAGCGCACGGCAACGACGATGAGCACGGCAACCGCGACCGCGAGCACTGCTGCGACGGCGGTCATCACCCACGCCCACCGGCGGCTGGTACGCGCGGACTGACCCGGCCTGCCGTCAGGCGTTGGTTCGGTCATCTGGAATCACCCCGCGCTCAACGTATTCCGAGCGTCCGCCCGGCCTCAGAGCCGTTGGTCCTGCGCACCGCCGACCAACTGCCTCACGCCAGGGCGAGGAAGAGCTTCTCCATCTTCTTGACGTCCGCGTCGTCAAGACCCTCATCGGTCTCGGCGAGGCACTGCTGCAGGCCGGTGGCGACGATCGCGTAGCCAGCGCGGGAGAGCGCCTTGTTCACGGCGGCCAGCTGGGTGAGGACGGCCTCGCAGTCAGATCCCTCCTCCATCATGCGGATCACGCTGGCGAGGTGGCCGTTGGCGCGCTTCATACGGGTGATGATCGCCTTGATCTCGGCGGGTTCGAGGTCCATCAGTTGTTCTCCAGTGCGGCCAGAGCCGCGGTCAGCCACTGCCGTGCGTCAGTCGCGGCGGCGCGAAGGGTGGGACTACACCCACAACCATACAACCCCCTAGGGGGATGTGTTAACGTCGATGATGTAACCCCCCGGGGGGTTACACTTGCAGTTCGACAAGCACCAAAGGAGTTCCTCTCATGCGTGAGACCACCATCGACCAGCTCGCTGCGGCACTCGGTCAGGGCGCGGCTGTCGTCGACGTTCGCGAGCCTGCGGAGTTCCGCGAAGGTCACGTGCCCGGTGCGATCAACATCCCGATGGGTCAGCTCTTCGCCCGACTGGGCGAGATCGATCGGAATCGTTCGGTGCACATGGTGTGCGCCTCGGGCAACCGCAGCGGTGCGATGACCGACGCCCTGATCGCGAACGGCTTCGACGCGATCAACGTCGCGGGCGGCACCAACGCCTGGATCCGCTCCGGGCGACCGATCGAGAAGTGAGGCGAACATGACCGACCACACCGCCACCCAGTCCACCGCGCCGGCCTCAGCGACAGACGAGGCTCGGCGGCCAACCGAAGGGCTGACCGTCCGCACCATCGAGACCCCTTCGCTCGGGGACCGCACCTACGTGGTCCACGACGGCGAGGTCGCCTTCGTCGTCGACCCTCAGCGCGACATCGACCGAGTGCTGGACGTACTCGAGGCCGACGGCGTCCGACTGACCCACGTCTTCGAGACCCACATCCACAACGACTACGTCACCGGCGGCCTGGCGCTCGCGCAGGCGACGGACGCGGCCTACCTGGTCAACGGCGCGGACGAGGTGTCCTTCGATCGCACCCCGATCGCTGACGAGGAGATCGTCGAGGTCGGTGACCGGATGCGCGTCCGCGCCATCGCCACGCCCGGCCACACCTTCACCCACCTCTCCTACGAGCTCTCGGTCGACGGACCCGACGGCGAGGAGCCTTACGCCGCATTCACCGGCGGCTCGCTGCTCTACGGCGCCACCGGACGTCCCGACCTGCTCGGCGAGGCGCACACCGACGCCCTGGTGCGCCACCAGCACGCCTCGGCGCACAAGCTCGCCGAGCAACTGCCCGACGAGACGGAGATCTACCCGACCCACGGGTTCGGATCCTTCTGCTCGGCCACGCAGTCCGACGCCACCGCCTCGACGATCGGTGACGAGAAGCGTTCGAACCCGGTGCTGACCCGGGACGAGGAGACCTACGTCCGCGAACTGCTGGACGGCCTCGGCGCGTGGCCGGCGTACTACGCGCACATGGGACCCTCCAACGCCGCCGGCCCGTCCGCCCCCGACCTCTCCCCGGTGCAGGAGGCCGACGCGACCGAGCTGCGGCGCCGGATCGAGGCCGGCGAGTGGGTGGTGGACCTGCGCAACCGCAAGGCCTTCGCCGCAGGCCACTCCCCCGGCACCTTCAACTTCGGGCTCGACGGCGCCTTCTCGACCTACCTGGGCTGGCTGATCGAGTGGGGCACCCCTGTGACCCTGCTCGGCGAGACCGCAGAGGACGTCGCCACCGCCCAGCGCGAGCTGGTCCGGATCGGCATCGACCGGCCCGCGGCCCAGGCCACCGGCGGACCGAAGGACTGGACCGACGGCGAGCTCGGCAGCTTCCCCACCGCCACCTTCGCCGACCTGGCGCAGGTGCGCCACCACCGCGACGTCGTCGTGCTCGACGTGCGCCGCACCGACGAATATGACGGCGCAGCGATCGAGGGAGCGGTCAACATCCCGATCCACGAGCTGCCCCGACGCCTCAACGAGGTACCGGCCGGCGAGGTGTGGGTGCACTGCGCCGGCGGCTACCGCGCCTCGGTCGCCGCCTCGTTCATCGCCGCTGCCGGCGGTGCCCCGGTCGCGGTCGACGACTCCTTCGAGAACGCCGAGAAGGTCGGGCTGCACGTGGTGAGCCCCCGCGGCGGCCGCGCCGACGCCTGAGATGACGCTGCTCCTCGCCGTCGCCGCCGGTGTGCTCATCGGCCTGTCCCTGGGGGCACTCGGTGGCGGTGGCTCGATCCTGGCCGTGCCGGTGCTCGTCTACCTGCTCGACCAGACCGCACCTCAGGCGACCACCGGATCGCTGGTGGTCGTCGGCATCACTTCGCTCATCGGGGTGATCGCCGCGCACCGCGCGGGCAACGTACTGCTCGGCCGCGGCGTGGTGTTCGGACTGGTCGCGATCGGCGGGGCGGTGGTGGGAGCCGAGGCGTCCAGCCGGGTCCCCGAGGACGTCCTGCTGGCCGCCTTCGCCGCCCTTTTGCTGCTGGTCGGCGTACTACTCGCCTGGCGCCAGCTACGTCATGGTCGGGGAGATGGCGGCCGGCGCGCAGCGCGGCCCGCGCTGGATGACCCGATCATCACGTTCAGCCCGAGGTTCGCCTGCCAGTGCCCCCGGGCGCTCAAGGTGCTGGTGACCGCGACCGCCGTCGGCGCGCTGACCGGTTTCCTGGGTGTGGGCGGCGGTTTCCTCGTCGTCCCCGCCCTCCTCCTCGCCCTCGCGCTGCCGATGGAGTACGCCGCCGGCACGTCGCTGGTGGTCATCACCATCACCAGCGCCGCAGCCCTGGCGGTCCGGGCCGGTTCCGGCGTCCAGCCGGACTGGGTGCCCGTCGCAGTCCTCACCGTGACCTCAGCGGCAGCAGCCGTCGCCGGGGCACGCCTCGCCGACCGAGTCGACACCGGCTGGCTCCAGACCACTTTCACCGTCCTGCTCCTCGGCGTCGCCGTCTACACCGCCGCCCAGGCGCTGCCCACGCTTCTCGACGCGCGAGTGGACCGACCAGAGCAGGTCAGGACCGCGTCACGCCTTCATGATGATCGGCCGGAACAGGGCGGCAAGGTGTTAGCCTCCGATCGCCGACGAGGAGGAAGCGCGATGTCCGAAGCAGTTGCGGCGGCCCGCACATGTGGTGCGCGACGCCAGGCATCCGTGTGACCCGGGTTGGGCGTGCCAACTGACCTGCCGAAACGACTCCGGGGCGAGTCCCCGGCCGGTCCGATGATCCGCACGGCAAGCCTTCGAGGGTTCACGTCCCTCGTCGAGGAGCTCGGCGGGGAGGCCGGCCCGCTGCTGCGCCGCTTCGGCATCTCCCCCGCCACGCTGGCGTCCGACGAGGGCCTGATCTCGATCACCGCTCACGACCTGATGCTCGACGCGGCAGCCGCCGCGCTCGACTGTCCGGACCTCGGCCTGCGTCTGGCCGAGCGCCAGGACCTGAGCATCCTGGGCCCGCTGGCGATCGCCGTCGAGTCCTCCGCGACGGTCGCCGATGCGCTGGAGTGCGCGTCGCGGTTCATGTTCGTGCACAGCCCGGCGCTCCAGATCGGCGTCGAGCCGGACCCGCGCGGGGTCCGCGGGGTCGTGGCCGCCACCTACCGCAAGGACCTGCGCGAGTCGCCCTACTCCGCCCAGGCGATGGAGCTCGGCCTGGGCCTGTTCCATCACGTGGCCGACCTGCTCCTCGGCGGCATGACCGGGCTGCGCTCCGTCGAGATCCCCCACGCTCCGCTGTCGCCGATCCAGCGCTACCTCGACTTCTTCGGGGTCGAGGTGAGGTTCGGGGCGGCGTTCGGGGCGCTGCGTCTCGAGCGGTCCGCGCTCGACCGGGGCTTCGACAGCGCCGACGAGACGATCCGGCGGATCGCGCTCGAGCACCTCGCCGCCCACTATCCCGATCCAGGATCGGCGACCGCCCCGCGGGTGCGCGGCGTCATCGCCGAACTGCTGGCGTACGGGTCCCCCGGCATCGCTCAGGTCGCTCGGCTCCTCGGGGTGCACCCGCGCACGCTGCAGCGACGCCTCGCCCGCGAGGACACGACCTTCGAGGCGTTGCTCGACCTGGTGCGGCGGAACGCCGCCCATCGCTACATCACCACGACGGAGATGTCGCTGACCCAGGTGGCGGCGCTGTCCGGGTTCAGCGAGCAGTCCTCGCTCAGCCGCGCGGTGCAGCGGTGGTACGGCACCAGCCCCCGCGCCCTGCGCCGTGAAGGCACCGCGATGCCGGCGAGCGAGTGACCGCCTCCGCTGTCGCGCTGGGACAAGTTCTTGCGTCATCAGCGCGTCACACTCGTCGGGTCACCGACGAGAAGGAGAGCATCATGACCGGCACCGACGCCCGACCCGACGGCGGTGGTCTTGCCGCCATCGGCGCCCGCACGATCCCCGAGTTCGAGGGGGTGCACGACGTCTGGCCACGCGGTGCCCGGCTCGAGGCCGTGCGCGAGGCCGCGGCGGCGTACAAGACGCGCTTCAAGGCCCAGGGTCAGATCCACGCGGTGAGGTCGGTCGACATCGCCGCCGCGCCCTACCCGGTCCACTACGCCTTCCACGACGCCGTGTCGGTGCCGACGCTGCCGCTGATCTCCATGATCAACCGCATGATCGTGGTGCAGTACGCCGACTGGGACGGCCGCGCTCGGACACTGGTCTTCGAGCCGACCGTGCCGGACGGCTCCGCCGAGGCGCCGTTCTACCGCAACCTGCAGAGACTGACGAACAGGCTTCCCGGCGGCCGCCTGATCGAGAAGGCCATCGTGAGGTACTACAACGAGCCCGGCGACGTGCTCGAGCAGCTCGGGCTCGCCCCGGAGGACATCGACTTCTGCACCTTCGACCACCTGCACGTGCAGGACCCGCGGATGATCCTGGGATCGACCGAGGTCGTCGAGGGTGAGACCGAGCCGCGTGAACCCCTCTTCGCAGGCGCCCGGATGCTGGTCCACGCGCGGGAGCTCGCGACGCTGCAGTCGCTGCACCCGATGCAGTGGGCCTGGTACGTCGAGGGCGGCCTGGACGGCGTCGACCCGGACAAGTTCGTGACGTTCAACGGCGACATCGAGCTCGGCCCCGGCATCGCGCTGCTGTGGACGCCGGGTCACACCGACGGCAACCACTCCCTCGTGATCAACACCCCCGACGGCGTGTGGGTCTCCAGCGAGAACGGCATCTCGCTGGACAACTGGCAGCCCGAGCTCTCCAAGATCCCCGGCGTGCGCCGCTACGCCGAGCAGCTCGGGCGGGAGATCTGCCCGAACGCCAACACCCTGGAGGACTCCCTGGACCAGTACGACTCGATGGTCAAGGAGAAGACGCTCGCCGACCCGTGCAAGGACGACCCGCGCTGGCTGCAGATCCTGCCGTCGACCGAGCTCGTCGCGTGGAAGCGGTTCTGGCCCGTCGTACCCACCTACCTCCACGGCGGGATCGAGTACGGCACGCTGAAGGGCAGCCGCTCGTGACCCGCCCCGCATCGGGCGCCGTCGTCACCGGAGCGGGCCGCGGGCTCGGCAGGCAGATCGCCGCGCTCCTCGTCGAGCGCGGCCACACCGTGCTGGTCACCGACCTCGACGAGGCGGCCGCACAGACCGCCGCCGAGGAGCTCGGCCCGAACGCGATCGCGCGGGCGCTCGACGTACGCGACGCCGACGCGGTCGACGCCGCCCGGGACGCCCTGCTCACCCACGCCGACCGGCTCGACGTCTGGGTCAACAACGCCGGCGTGCTCGTGAGCGGCCCGGCCTGGACGCAGGCTCCCGACACGCGCCGGCTGATGCTCGAGGTCAACGCCCTCGGCACGATCAACGGCACCGTCAGCGCCATCGACGCCATGCGCGCCGAAACCGGTGGCCACATCGTCAACATCGTCTCGCTGGCCGGCATCACCGCGGTGCCCGGCGAAGCCGTCTACGCCGCCTCGAAGCACGCGGCCATCGGCTTCAGCCTCAGCACGCTCGCGGACCTGCGGCTCGCCGGCGTCGAGAACGTCGACATCTCCTGCGTCTGCCCCGACGGCATCTGGACCCCGATGCTCTACGACAAGCTCGACGACCCCGCGGCGGCACTGTCGTTCTCCGGCAGGCTGCTCCAGCCCGAGGAGGTCGTGGCCGCGGTCGGCGCGGTGCTCGACAAGCCACGACCGGTCAAGACGGTGCCCGGGTGGCGCGGGATCCAGGCACGCCTGGCCGATGCGATCCCCCGGCTCGGGCTGAGCGCGGCGCCCGTCGTCGTGGCGCAGGGCCGCCGCGCCCAGAAGCGGCTCCTCGCCCGCGCGGCGCGGGGCGAGGACGTCAGCTGAGGCAGCTTCACCCACCCGCCGGGTACGGCGAGGTCGCCAGCAGGCCCGCGAGGTGGGCCAGGTTGCGGGCCAGGGTCTTCGTGGTGCCCGCGGTCGCCTCCGGGGTCGGCGTCTTGTCCTTGTAGTCCACGCCCTGCATGGCCTCGCCGACCCAGTACGTAGACCCGCCGGCGGGGATGGTGAAGCCGACGTCGCTGAGGGCCTGGCAGAGCTCGGCGGTGACGTGGTGGGCGCCGTCCTCGTTGCCGACGACGCCGATCCCGGCGACCTTGTCGTAGGTCAGCATCCGACCGTCCTCGTCGGTCTCGCCGAGCTCGGCGTCGAGCCGCTCGAGCACCATCTTGCACACCGAGGACGGCTGTCCCAGCCAGATCGGGGTGACCAGCACGAGAGCGTCAGCGGCGAGCATCCGCTCGCGCAGCTCCGGCCAGGCGTCACCGTCGCCCTCGTCGGTGCTCACCCCGAACCGGACGTCATGGTCGACGACGCGGACCATCTCGCCCTTCACGTCATGGTCCATGAGCGCCGAGAGGATCTGGGATCCCAACAGCGCGGAGCTGGACTCGTCGGGCGAGCTCTTGAGGGTGCAGTTCAGGATCAGACAGGTCAGTGGCGTCATGCCAACCGGTAACCCGAGGGCATCACCCTCATGCCCGGACCACCGCACGGGCCACGCGCAGGTGCAGGTCCTCGAGGCGGGAGAGCTGATCGTCGGCGCGACGCACGAGCTCGTCCAGCTGCTGCGGGTCGAGGCGTACGTCCTCCTCGCTGATCGCCCGCAGCAGCTGCCACCCGGCCCGCTTCCCGAACACCGCGTCGCGCAGTGCCTCCAGCTCGAGCAGGTCCGAGAGCGGTGAGCGCCGCACCACGCGGCCGTTGGGCTTCAACCGGCCGGCGAGCTCCACGGCACGCCCTGTCGTGGCGGCGACGCCCGACGGGGCCGCCCCGGTCGCGACGATGATCTGACGCAGAGCCTCCCGGTCATCGTTCACCTCGGTGGACAGCCGTCGTACCCGGGCGGCGACGTAGGGGTCGGAGTGCGAGCGTCCGACACGCCGGAACAGCGCGGCACCGGCGCTGGAACCCGCCCAGTGGTGCTGCAGGTAGGAGTGCAACATCTCGTCGTTCATCCGGTGCTCCTTCTCGTGGCCGTCAGGGACGTAGCGGCGGGAGGTCGCTGCCGGCCCGCTCCGGGATCCCGGAGACGACCGCCTCGAGAGCGTCCATCGCCGAGTGGCGTGGCCGCCAGCCCAGCTCCAGCTCGGCGCGGGCGGTCGACATCAGCGGCAGCTGCATGACCGCGTCGAGCAGGTCGCCGGGGACCGGTGCCAACCGGGCGTGCCAGGCCGTGTCCAGGCTGTGACGGGCGAGGTTCGGCGGGATCTCGATCGTTCGAGCGTCCAGCAGCTCGCCGATCTGCTCGCGCCCGATGACTCCGGCTCCGGCCAGGTTGAACGCGCCCGTCACGTCGGTGGTCGCCGCGGCGGCAAGGGCCCGGCCGACATCGCCGGCATGCACCGCCTGGAACCGCAGCCCCGCGGGCAGCGGAACCGCCGGGATCCGCCGGCGGTCCACGAAGGCGGGCCGGAGCAGAGGACCGCCGAAGATACGCCGCTGCTCGCTCGCCGCGGAGCGCTGGAAGACGAACGCGGGCCGGACCCGGACCAACCGGACCTCGGGGTGGTGGCAGGCGAAGGCGTCCAGAGCACGCTCGACGTACGCCTTCTCCCGGCAGTACGCAGCGGCCGAGGCACCGTCGGTCTCCCAGGTCTCGTCGACCGGGTCGTCGTGGTGCGCCGGCGAGTAGGCCGCCACCGACGAGGCGCACACGAGCGCCGGCACTCCTGCCCGGGCCACGGCCGCGAGCACACGCCGGGTACCGACGGCGTTGGTGGCCCAGGTCTCCTCGGGGCGATGGGTGGGCTGGAACTTCCAGGCGAGGTGGACGACCGCGTCGGCACCTGCCATCAGCGGCTCCAGGTCGTCGATGGAGACATCGGCCTCCCGCCACTCGACGGACGCGTGGACGTTGGACCGTGGGCCCCGTGGGGCTCGGCGGGCGACCCCCACGACCATGGCGGCGCCATCCGCGGTCAACGACCGGATCGCGGCGGTGCCGAGGTTCCCCGATGCGCCGATGACGACCACCTTCATGTTGTCCACGCCCTCCCTGCGGCCTGATCTGCGATGTGCCCCACCGGTACCCACCTCCGCCGGGTTCAGCACTGCCTCGACAGGCTGGACAGGCCGGATCGGGGTACCGCAGGGGTGACTCGATACCGAGGAGGGACATCCATGAAGGCGGTCACCTGGCAGGGCAAGCGCGACATCCGGGTGGAGGAGGTCCCGGACCCGCACATCGTCGAGGACGACGACATCATCGTCGAGATCACCTCGACCGGGCTGTGCGGCTCCGACCTCCACCTCTACGAGGTGCTCACCGGTTTCATGACGCCCGGTGACGTGGTCGGGCACGAACCGATGGGGGTCGTCGCGGAGGTGGGCCCCGGGGTCAGCGAGGTGAGCGTCGGCGACCGGGTCGTGGTGCCGTTCAACATCAGCTGCGGCACGTGCTGGATGTGTCAGCACCGCCTGCACTCGCAGTGCGAGACCACCCAGAACCGCGACCAGGGCACCGGTGCCAGCCTCTTCGGCTACAGCTCGCTCTACGGCCAGGTCCCCGGCGGACAGGCGCAGTATCTGCGCGTTCCCTTCGGCAACCAGCTGCCGATCAAGGTCCCGCACGGCCCGCCCGACGACCGTTTCGTGTTCCTCTCCGACGTCCTCCCGACCGCCTGGCAGGCGCTGCAGTACGCCGACCCCGACCCGCACAGCACCGTGCTGGTGCTCGGCGCCGGTCCCATCGGCGACATGGTGACCCGATTCGCCCTCGCCGCCGATCACCGGGTGATCAGCGTGGATCGTGTCCCCGAGCGCCTCGCCCGGGCGCGGCAGCGCGGGGCCGAGACGATCGCCCTCGAGTCCGGCGACATCGCCGAGCAGGTGCGCGACCTGACCGACGGACGCGGAGCCGACGCAGTGATCGACGCCGTGGGCATGGAGGCGCACGGTTCCCCGATCATCGAAGGGATGACCAAGCTGGTGTCCCGGATGCCCGGAGCCGCCGGCCGCGCGGTGATGCAGACGGCCGGGGTCGACCGGATGGCCGCACTCCACACCGCCTTCGACGCCGTACGCCGCGGGGGCAACGTCTCGATCTCCGGCGTCTACGGCGGCGCGCTCGACCCGTTCCCGATGATGCAGCTCTTCGACAAGCAGGTGTCCATCCGGATGGGCCAGGCCAACGTACGCGCGTGGACCGAGGACCTGCTGCCGTTCCTCGTGGGCGAGGACGACCCGCTCGGCGTCGACTCCTTCGCCACCCACCACCTCCCCCTCAGCGAGGCTCCGGAGACCTACAGGTCCTTCCAGCAGAAGGCCGACGGGATGGTCAAGGTCGTCTTCAACCCCTGACCCAGGCCTTGCGCCTGCTGCCGTTGACCATGTCGTTGAAGCGGTCCACGGCCCAGATCGTCCTGAGTCCGGCGCGGCTCATCATCATCGGTCGCGGGAACCGGGGCCTCTCCTGCCACACCGTGCGGAGGTCCTCGTGCAGCTCCCCGTCGACGATCGCGTCGGCGATGAGCGTCCCGATGTAGGGTGCCTGAGCCAGGCCATGACCGTTGCAGGCGATCGAGTAGTAGATGTCGTCCCGCATCCGGCCGGCGAGAGGAAGCCAGGACGAGGTGATCGCGATCCATCCGCCCCAGGCGCGGTCGATCGCGACGTCGGCCAACGACGGGAACCGGGTGGCGAATGCGCCGGCCAGCTCCTCGACCAGGCCGGGGTCCGGCACCTTCTCCGGGAGCGGGTAGCTCGTGCCGCGTTCGAGGCGGCGTACGCCGAAGACGATGGTGTTGCGCGGCGTCAGCCGGTAGTTCTCCATGATCGCGTGCTGCGTGACCAGACCCATGCCGCTGGTCCAGCCCAGCGCGGCCAGACGCTCGGGAGCGATCGGCTCGGTCTCCACCTCGATGACGTAGATGGGCACGGAGAGGTGCTTCGGGGTGATGTCCCACTCCCCCGCGAAGGCGTTCGTGGCCAGCACCACCCGGTCCGCCCGGAGCCTGCCGCGCGGGGTCGTCAGGACGACCCGGCCGCCCTCGCGGCGGACCTCGGTGACCTTCGTCTGCTCGAAGACTCGCGCGGACGAGTCGAGCAGGACCTCGCGCATGCCGAGGCTGAACTCGCCGGGGTTCATCCTTCCTCCGACGACCTCCCGCATGCCGCCGACGAACCCGCGTGGGATCCCCAGCTCCGCAGCCGTGCCGACCTCCACGTGGCCGCCGGCTCGGGTGATGATCTTGGCGACCCGGCGAACCCGGCCCATCTGACCACGCGAGACCGCGGCGAACGCGTTGCCGGTGGCCTCGTACTCGCAGTCGATGTCGTGCTTGGCGATGAAGTCCTCCACATGGTGCGCGGCACGCTCGGCCAACCGCATCATCCCCGGCATCTTCTTGCGCGAGAGCAGGTCGAGCAGCTGGATGTCGCCGCCGGGGGCGCCCGCCAACTGGCCCGCGTTGCGCGAGCTGGCGCCGTGGCCGCAGAACTCGGCCTCCAGCAGGACCACGTCCTGGCCCCGCTCGGCGAGCCGCAACGCGGTCGACATCCCGTTGATGCCGCCGCCGATGACGGCGACCCGGCATTCCAGGTCGGCGTCCAGGGCCGGGCGTACGTCGGTGGGCGGGTCGACCCAGCCGCTGAAGGCCGCGTACGCGACATTGTCAGTGGGCGCGGGCATGGGTCACCTGGCGCTGGTCGGTGCGTTCGTTGTGCTCGTGCAGTGCGCGATAGGCGAAGAGGTAGATGAACAGCTGCAGGCCCCACACCGTGAGTGCGAGCGCGTAGAACAGCGCACGGTCCTGGAGCGGGTCGACGGAGGCCGGGAACGGGAAGAAGTCGTAGCCCAGGGCGATGCCTGTCGCGGCCAGGCTGACCAGCAGCGTGGCGACGGCGATCTTCGTCGCGCCGATGTTCCACAGTCGCTTGGTGACGTACGCCAGGAAGACGAGCGTCAGCAGGTTCACGACGAGATAGATCGTCGCCGGGCCGGGGTAGAGGATGTGGTGGCCGGCGTCGTCGACGTGGTCCTGGAACTTCGGTTGCCCCAGGTAGAGCCCTGCACCGATGCCGATGGCGAAGATCGCCACGTCGACCGCCTTGCTCGACCTGTGGCGGTGGGTCACCGCGAGGAATCCCACCACCAGCAACAGCGTGACGCCGACCGAGCGTGAGAAGGCATCGAGGAAGAAGGCGAACGAGTACTGCAGGCTGGCCTCGCCGGCCTTCTTGTCCTCGGGGAAGCGGAGCGCCCAGATCAGGAAGTTCACGCCTGAGGTGGCGATGATGAACCACTCGATGCCGAGCAGGTAGTTGCGGTACTGCCTGATGAACTTCCAGCCGGCCCAGTAACCGCCGGCGATCATGATCACGTCCCCGATCAGGAATGCCAGGGCGTAGATGTCGTCTCTCATGTCTGTCTTCTTTCACTCATGCGGACGTGCTTGTTCGATTCGACTCATGCCGCTCCGGGCTAGGACCCGATGGCTCCGTGCCGCCGACGCGAGCGGGCGCTCGAGACCAGGACGGTCACGACGACGAGCAGGGCAAGAGCTCCGGAGATCCAGTAGCCGGTGCCGTAGAGGCCCTCGGCGGCGACCTCGAGCGTCGTGCCGGGCACCGGGACCATGGAGGCACTGAGGTCTGCGCTGACGAGCGCCGTGCCGAACGCGAAGCCGACCGCCATGAAGGTGCCGGCGACACCTGCCGCCATGCCGGCCTTCTCCTCGGGGACGGCGGCCTGGACCACCGTGAAGCCGGCTGCGTACCCGATGCTGCAGCCCAGCCCCATGACCGCGGCGCCGACCAGGTAGTGCCACTGCTGCTCGTGCATCATCGCCAGCCAGGCCAGGCCGCCGGCGCTGATCAGAGCGCCGAGGATGAAGACGGGCACACCGCGACCGTTGGCCACCGGACGATCCACCACCGCGCCGCCGACCAGGAACGTCACCGCGAAGGGCACCATCAGCCAGCCGGTCTGGAGGGCGGAGAGCCCGAGGCCGTACGCGTCGACCGGTCGGAGCGCCTCGGGAACGATCTGAGCGTAGGTGCTGAGCAGGAGCAGGAACGCCGAGTTCACCGCCGCGAACAGCGCGATGCACAGGCAGGAGGCGGTGACCAGCGGCGTACGCATCAACGCCACGTCGAAGACGGCCGTCGACGACCGGCGCTGGGAGCGCGCCCAGGCGACGCCGCCGACGACACCGACCACCAGCGGGATGAGCGCTGCGTTGCCCCAGACCAGCCCCTGGGTCAGGGTCAGCAGGATCGCCGCGACCCAGCCGACCATCCACACCGTGCCGACCACGCCGAGCCGACCGGATCGCTCGGCCGGCGGGGCGTGCGGGACCATGAGGTACGTCGCGAGGGTGGTTGCTGCGCAGGCGGCGGTGAGAACGACGAAGAAGCTGCGCAGGGAGAGGTTCTCGACGATCAGGCCGCCGCCGATCATGCCGGCGACGATGCCGGCACCCGTGGCGATCACCAGAACGGCGACGCCGATGGTGATGCCGGACTCGCCGAGGTTGCGCCGGAGGAAGCCCAGCGGCAGCAGCTGGGCCGCGCAGCCGAAGCCCATCAGGGCACACCCGGCGAGGAGCGTCGGGTAGGAGTCGCCGACCGCCGGGACCGCCGCACCGACCGCGAGGAAGACGGACGCGGCGACGGAGGCGTTCCGGTCGCCGTGCAGATCGGCGAGGCGCGGCAGCAGGATGAAACCCGCTCCCCCACCGAGGGTCAGGGCGGTGTAGAGCCACGTCGTCTCGGCGACCGTGGCGAGCCCGTACTGCGCCTGGATCACCGGCAGGAGCGGCGGCAGGATGAAGATGACGGCGTTGGTCAGTACGACCATCAGCGCGCCGATGCTGATGAGCGGACCTCGGCCGGGTCGGCGTCCTGCCCTCCGGCGGGCTGCTCCCGCTTCCTGGTTGGTCTGTGCCATGCGTCGTCTCCGATCCGGGGCGATGTGATCTGGCTCATACGCTAAGCCAGAGTTAGTCATATGATCAAGATCGATGACTTAGATGTTTGGCTAAGTTTTCACAGGCGAAGCGTCTATGCCGAGCGCTGATATAGTCGCCATGACTTAATCAAGCGCCCAACTGAGCTGGGCGTGCCCGCTCCTTGGGAGGACCTGATGGCACGGATCCCCGTCGCACAGCGACGTCGCGACTTCATCGAGGCCGCGGTCGAGGTCATCGCAGCCCACGGGATCGACGGCGCGACGACGCGGCGCATCGCCGAGCAGGCCAAGGCGAACGTGGCGATGCTGCACTACTGCTACGACTCGAAGGAGGACCTCTTTGCCGACGTCTACACCTTCGTGTCCGGCAAGTACCGCGAGGTCATCGAGGGCAGCGACCCGCACACCACGCTGCCCGAGGCAGCCCGGGAGATCTTGCGCGGCGTCATGGCGTGCTATCTCGAGTCCCCGAGCTTCACCGCCGCGACCTTCGAGCTCGTCAGCTGGGCCCGGCGTCAGCACGGCGACCGCGGCATCGAGGTGTACGACCAGGCCTTCGACACGGTGCGCAAGGCGCTGCGGGAGGCATCCGCCGCCGACCCTGTCACGCCGGAGGTCATCGACGAGGTCGCCTACGTCCTTGCCACCCTCGCCGACGGCTTCGGCGTCAACTGGCTGACCTACGGCGACGCCGCTGTCGCGCGGGCGCAGATGGAGCTCAACTGCTCCGTCCTCGACACCTGGCTCACGACGCGGCTCGCGGCGGCGCCGGCCGAGGCCTGAGCGCCGCCGCGCCGGTGTCACAGCGGCAGGTCCGGGGAGTCCACACCGACGACCCGGTCACCGCAGAAGACGCGTACGGACTCGGCCGGCCCGTGGCCGCCGATGCCGGCCGGCCCCCAGAAGCTCTGCGCCGAGTCGTCGCCGAGGTCGGCGACCTTGGCGCCGTTGACCCGCACCTCCCCCGCCACGATGCGGGCACCGACGTCGATCGCACGGTCGGTGTCGGTGCCGAACACGTACGCGTCGAGGCCGGAGGGATGGGCGTTCGCGATCCGCAGCGCCTCCTCCTGGGAATCCACGGCGTGCAGCGAGACGAGCGGACCGAACAGCTCGGCGGTCGCCCGGCTCGGATCGGCACCGGAGGCGATCGTGGGTGAGAGGAAGTAGCCGCCCAGCTCGGGGAGTGCCGCCGGCTGGTGGATCGACGCTCCTAGCTGACGCAGTCCCTCGATGCGGTTCCGGAGCGTCTGGAAGTGAGGCCCGTTGGAGATGGGTCCGACATGGGTGTCCTCGTCCAGGGAGTGACCGACGGTGAGCTTGGAGACCCGCTCGGCCAGCGCGTCGAGCAGGGGGTCGACCAGGCTGCGGTGGGCGAGGATCTTGCCGGGACCCTCACACCACTGACCGTTGAGCTTGGTCATCCCGTCGAGGATGCCGTCGGCGGTGACGTCGAGGTCGGCGTCGTCGAGCACGATCACCGGGTTGTTGCCACCGAGCTCGAGCTGCAGCATCTTGAAGTCCTCCGCCGCGGCACGGGCGATCGCGCGCCCCGCCCCGGGTCCGCCGGTGAACGAGACGATCTTGATCCTCGGATCGGCGGTGAGTCGCGCGCCGACCTCACCGGCGCCGTGGACCAGCTGCAGCGCACCGGACGGGAGACCCGCCTCCACGAAGCACTCGACCACGATCTGGGCGCTGCCCGGCGCGTGCTCCGAGGGTTTGAGGATCACCGGACATCCGGCCGCGACCGCGCTGACGACCTTCGCGGCCGGGATGAAGCTCGGCCCGTTCCAGGGGGTGAGGATCGCCGCCGGCCCCCACGGCACCTTGTAGAGGCGTACGTCCCGGCCACCGGCCTCCAGGGCGGTGACCCGCTGGATCTCACGAAGGTCGGCTGCCGTGGCCCGGATGCGGAAGGGCAGGAAGGACGCTACCGTGCGGGTGGCACTGATGGGTGTGCCGCTGGTGAGCGCGTCGGTGCGCGCGATGTCCTCCGTCCTGCTCTCGAGGAGATCGGCGACACGCTCGAGCATCTCGGCCCGCTCGATCCGGGCCTCCTCGTCCCAGCGGCCTACGTCGTACGTCTGCTCCGCATGCCGCAGGGCGCGCTCGACGTCGTCGGGCGGGGTGGTGACGGTCCGGTGGACGGGCTCGAGGGTGTTGGGGTCGAGGTTCCAGGCGTCGACCGTGGCGCACTCGCTCCACTCGTCGGCGATGTAGTTGACCGGCTGGGCGATCGTGATCTCGTTGCTGGACATCAGGCTTCCTCTACGGATTCGTGGGTCAGGACTGGAGGTCGACGACGATGCGCGTGACGTCACCGGACTTCATCGCCTCGAAGCCCTCGTTGATCTCGGCGAACGGGATGACCCGGGTCACCATCTCGTCGAGCAGGAGGCGTCCCTGCTGGTAGAGCCGGGCGAACTGGGCGATGTCCTCGCGGGCCTGGCCCGATCCCATGTAGGAGCCGATCAGGCGCTTCTCGAGGAAGAAGAAGTCGTGCGCAGGGACACTGATCTCCGAGCCCGCCGGCGCGATGCCGACCAGGCAGGCGGTGCCCGTCGGGCGCACCAGGGCCAGGGCCGTCTGTGCCGTGCGCGCCGAGCCGACCGCCTCGAAGGCGTAGTCCACCCCGTCACCCAGCAGGCGGTGCAGCTCCTCGACCGTGTCACCCTCTCCGCCGTTGATCACATGGGTGGCACCGTACGTGCGCGCGGCCTTGAGCCGGTCCTCGTCGAGATCGATCGCGACGATGGCCGAGGCGCCGGCGAGCCGCGCCCCCTGGATGATGGCCGACCCCACGCCACCGCAGCCGATCACCGCGACGGTGCTGCCCGGCCGCACCTCCGCGCCACGGAACACCGCACCCACGCCCGTGACGATGCAGCAGGAGAGCAGGCAGCCGACGTGCAGCGGCACGTCCTCAGGCAACTTCACCAGCGCGTTCTCGCGGAGGAGGGCATGCCGAGAGAACGCGCCGACGGCGCCGAGCCTGTCGATGGGGTCACCGTCGGTGGTCTGGTAGGCCGACCGTGGACGCTGCCGGATCTCCTGGACGCGCTGGCACTGGGTCGACCTGCCGGCCGAGCAGTTGGCGCACAGGCCGCAGGACGGGGTCAGCGCCCCCGTCACGCGATCACCAGGCCTCAGCTGGGCCACCGCCGAGCCGACTGCCTCGACGACGCCGGCCACCTCGTGCCCCACGACGACCGGAAGATGGTCCGGAGGAACCGTGCCGGTCATGTAGTGGAGGTCGCTGTGGCACAGGCCGACGTTGGTGACCGCGACACGCACCTCGTACGGCTCCGGGTCGTCCACCCGGATGGTGGTGAGCTCGAGCGGCTCGTTGATGGCGGTCAGAACCGCCGCCTGGGTCTCGATCATGCGGTCGTCTCCTTGTTGGTCCAGAAGCCGGCGACGCCGGCAGTGAGCAGTCCGCTCGCCCAGGCCTCGTGGGCGGCGTGGTCCTCGCGCTCGAAGGCGGCCTCCACCTCCGCGACCAGGGGCCGCAGCAGCGCGAGATGCAGCGCCGTGGTGTTCCCCTCGGGGGTCCACGCGTGCACGGTGTCGACGGCACGCTCGAGGAGCTGGTCGGGCTCGACCACCTCGTCGAGCAGGCCGATCCGCAGGGCCTCCGCCGAAGAGACCCGCGGGGAACCCAGCACCATGCGCGTCGCGTGGTTGCCGACCAGGCGACGCAGCAGCAGGCTGGTCGCATTGGAGATGGTGAGGCCTCGAGCGTTCTCCGGCTGGAAGTACTCCGTCGCGGGTGTGCCGATCCGGGCGTCGCAGCACAGCGTGATCTCGGAGGCACCGCCGACGGCGATGCCGTTGACCGCCGCGACCACAGGGACCCGGGTCTGCAGGATCGCGCGGGTGACGTCGTGGAAGCTCTCGAAGGCCTCGTGGACCTCGGCCTCGGTGGTCGGCGCCTGCTTCAGGTCCTCGCCGGCGGAGAAGGCACGGCCACGTCCGGTGAGGACGATGCCACGAACGGTCTCGCCGGTGCCGAGCTCCCGAATCAGGGCAGCCAGGCACAGCCGCATGGCCACGGTGAGTGCGTTGAGCTTGCCGGGTCGGTCGATCGTGAGGACCGCGACGTCGCGCGCAACGGCGACGTCGATGCGGTCCTCACCCGTCGTCGGGCCGGTAGGGGTGGTCATGGTCAGCTCCTCGGTCGGGCGAAGTCGTAGGTGGTGCCGGGCTCGGCAGCGGCCCGGGCCTTGAGCGCGGGCTTGGAGACCCGCTCAGAGGGGGTACGCGGGAAGTCGGCGACGAACTCGACGTAGCGGGGCACCTTGAACCGCGCGAGCTGAGCACCGGCGCTTTCGAGGAGGTCCTGGGCGGTGGCCCTGTCCTCCGGCACCCTCTCCCTGAGCTGGACGAAGGCCTTGACCTCCTCACCCATGAGCTCGTCGGGTACGGCGACGACGGCCGCAGCGACGATCCGATCGTCTCGTTCGAGAACCGCCTCGACCTCGGCGCAGGCGATGTTCTCGCCGCCGCGCCGCACCATGTCCTTGATCCGGCCGACCAGCTGGATGCCGCCGTCGGGACGGCGGACGACGAGGTCGCCCGTGTGCAGCCACCCCTCACGCAGCACGTCGGCCGTGGCGTCGGGGCGATTCCAGTAGCCGTTCATCATCGGCACTCCCGAGATGACGAGCTCACCCGGCTCACCGGGCGGGACCTCCTCCCCCGGAGTGGCCGGATCCTCGACGCGTACCTGCTTGGACGGCACCGGCAGGCCCAGGCTCCCGCTGCCGACAGCGGCGGTGTCTGCGAACGGGCTGAACAGGTCGATCCCCGATTCGGTCATCCCGTAGACCTCACGCCACGGCGCACCCCACCGTTCCTCGAGCTGGGCATGGAGCGCGACCGGGATCCCCGAGCAGAGGACCATGCGGAGGTCGTTCTCCCGGTCCTCGGCCGTCGGCGGCTGCTTGAACAGGAGGGTCGGCATCGAGCCGAGGACGTAGAAGAAGGTCGCCTGGTGGCGGCGTACGTCACTCATGAAGGTCGACGCGGAGAAGCGCGGCAGCACCACGAGAGGAGCGCCGAGCGTCAGGGCGAGCGCCGTGTTCCACTGCGGGTCCATGTAGGAGAACGGTTGCGAGGTGAGGAGTACGTCCTCGGCCCCGAGACCGGTCGCGGCAGCGCAGATCCACCCCAGCCGGGCCCAGTAGTCGTGGCTGAGCATGCACGCCTTCGGAAAGCCGGTCGTGCCCGAGGTGTACTGCAGGTTCGCGAGGGTCTCCCCCGCGACCTGAACACCCGGGGCCGTGACCGGGAACGTCTCCGACCCGTCGTCGGGGACCTCGACGATACGAACGCCGGTCAGGCCGGGCTCGTCCGCCAGCACCTCGGCGACCAGGCCGGCGCGCTCGGCATCGGTGAAGACGACCCGGGCCCCCGAGTCCGTCAGGACGAAGGCGAGGTCGGCACGCTGGTAGCCACAGTTGATCGGGACCGCGACCGCCCCGGCCTTCAGCACCGCCAGCCACGTCACCGGCCAGTGCACGACGTTCGGGAGCATGATCGCGACCCGGTCCCCCGGGCGGATGCCGTCGACCTCGATGAGCCGGTGGGCCAGCCTGGAGGTCCAGGCATCGATCTCGGCGTAGGTCCACGACCACTCGCCGAAACGCAGGAACTCCCGATCTCCCGAGTCCTGTGCGCGCTGCGCCAGGAGCTGGCTCAGCGTCGAGACGTCGGGATCGTCCTTCATCCGTTCAGCCGGGACGGCGGGTCCGGCCGTGACACGCGTGCTCACTGGGGGCTCCTCTGCTCTTGCCCGACAGGTACCTGGCTCGTGAGCCGCTGCATCGCCTGCTCGACGATCCACATCAGCGCCGGGTCGTTGCTCTTCATCCATTCCGGGTGCCATTGCACGCCCAGGACCGGTTGCCCGGGCAGCTCGATCGCCTCGACGACCCCGTCAGAGGTACGTCCGGTCACGACCAACCCCGCACCACATCTTTCGACGGCTTGGTGGTGCCAGGAGTTGGTGAGCGCGTCGGTGCTGAACAGGTCGGCAGCGACCGAGCCCTGCTCGAAGGTGACGACGTGGTCGACGGTCCCGTCGGTGGGCGCGATCTCGTTCGAGAGGTGGCTCACCGGGCCGTCTGCAAGATGGGGCACGAGGGTGCCGCCGAGGGCGACGTTGAGCACCTGCATCCCCCGGCACACACCGAGCACCGGGATCCCCCGCTCGATCGACGCGCGGACGAGCGCGATCTCGTACGCATCCCGCTCGGTGTCGTGCACCATCGGGTTCGTCCGCGGGTCGATGTCGCGCACCACCGAAGTGTCACCGCCCCAGCAGGCAGGGTGGACGTCCTGGCCTCCGGTGATCACGACGCCGGAGAGCCAGGCGCAGACCGCCTCGGCGTCGGTGTCGTACGACAGGTGCACGGGCAGTCCGCCGGCCTCGGCGATCCGGGTCGCGAAGTCGGACATGGAGGTGTCGATGCAGCGGTCGCCGTAGCGTGGGTCGGCTCCGTTCAGCACCGACAGCTGGAAACGGCGTCCGGTGATGCCGACCAACGGCCGCATCGCTTCGGCCTTGTCGCGCGCGCTCACGGGAACTCGAAGTATCGCTGGGACTCCCACGCGGAGAGCTCGACGAACGGGTCGCCACCCTTGGTGTGGAACTCCATCCACTCCCATCGGCGCGAAGCGACCCAGAAGTCCACGAACTCGTCGCCGAGGTACTCCCGCAGCAGCGGATCGGCGTCGAGCGCGGCCCCGGCTTTCGACATGGTGTCGGGGATCCGGCGTACGCCACAGCTCTCGGGCAGACACCAGGCCATGTCCGTGACCTCCTCCGGCGGATCGATGCGTCGCTCGATGCCGGCGAGCACGCCCGCCAGCACGCCGGCCAGGGCGAGGTAGGGGTTCACGTCGGCGCCCGGCAGCCGGTACTCGAGCCGGGAGTACCTGGGGTGGCAGGTGATCGCACGCACCGCCGCGGTCTTGTTGTTGACTCCCCAGCTGACCGTGGTCGGCGGCCCGGTGAGATCGACGAGCCGGCGGTAGGAGGTGATCTGGGGGAACGCGATCGAGGTGTTGCCCTCCATGGTGGCGAGCAACCCGCCGACCGCGTGCCGCATCAGCGGCGATGGGCCGTCCTCGGCGAAGAACTGGTTCACGCCGTCGCTCTGGAGCGAGATGTTGATGTGCGCGCCCTGTCCGAAGCCCACGGTGGGCTTGGCCATGAACGAGACGGTGTGGCCCAGCTCGTGGGCCGCCTCGCGCATCACCTGCCGGGTGCGGGCCCAGCTGTCGGCGAGCCGGACCGGGTCGGTCGGCGCGAGGTTGAGCTCGGTCTGGCCGGGCGCCGCCTCGTCGGTCCATGCCTCCCATCCGATACCGACGTGGTCGAGCCGCTCCACGACAGCCTCCATGTAGGTGACCCAGTCGCTCGACCGGGCGAGGTGGTACGTCGCCCCGGTGCTGCCGCCGAGCGGCGTGAGGTCGCGGTAGCCGCGCGTACGCGCCTCCTGGACCGACTCCTCGAAAAGGGTCGCCTCGATCTCGACGGCGACGGTGGCTGCGTACCCGTGGCCGGCCAGCCGGGTCACCAGCTTCCGCACGAGGTTGCGCGGACAGATCGGCACGGGCGTGCCGTCCTTGAGCCAGTAGTCCCCGATCACCGAGTCCAGGCCGGGCTTCCACTCCACGAGGGTCGACATGTCCGGGACCATCTGGATGTCGTAGATGTTGCCCCGCCAGTCCGGAAAGGCGTCGCCGAGGACGATCTCGTTGTTGAGGTCGATGGCGAACAGGATGTCGGCGAAGGCGAAGCCGGTCTCCTTGCCGGCCTCGAACTTCTGCGGCGAGACGTTCTTGCCCAGGAGGCTGCCCTCGTGGTTGGTGGCCTCGAGGCGTACGGCCTTGCGGGCTTGGGCGAGCTCAGACATCGAATCGGACCCTCCAGGAGGCTGCCGTCATGACGGACAGCTGGGACAAGGTGCCCTGAACCTGCACGCCGGCGGCCAGGGAGGCGAGGAAGTCGTCGGCGCCGCTGAAGACGCCGGCCAGGATGTCGGCGGGGCCTGCGATCCGATAGCTGGTCGGACCTGCGCCGAAGCGACCGTGCTCGGTGCCCTCGGGTGCGTCGGCTTCCACCACGAGAACGTCGGGGATGCCCGGGATGTCTCGGGTGACCTCCCAGAACCGGGCAGCAGCCTCGCGCCAGCCGGGCAGTGGCGGGCGCAGCGCTCGCAGCACGCGGGCCGCCAGCTCGGCGTCGCCGGTCATCTCCTGCCTGGGCGCGAAGCGGGCGTCGAGGTCGACGACGACCGTCGCATCGGGCTCGGCGAGGGCGCCGGCGGTGACGCTCACGACGTCCGGCGCGAAGGCCAGCGTCGCCGCCTGCGGGGTGGCGTGGGAGCGAACCACCACGGTGCCCACAAGGCCTTCCGCCTCCGCCGGGGCGCGGACTGAGGCGTCGCGCAGGGTCCGCGCGAGGAGACGGACGATCGGGATCGGATCGTCCTCGACGGCAATGCCAGCCGCCCTGAGGCCCGCGGGCGGCGCCTCGATCGTCGTGCTCTCAGTCATTCTTCGGCCCTCCGGGGTGGGGTTCTGATCGCTCTTAGTCATTTGACTGAATCGTTTGACCAACGATAGTGCGACCCAGATCACGGCTTGTCAACCGCCCCGTCCAGATCCGCGAAACCACCGAGACACCTCCCGGACACCTCTTGACGCGGCATGAGACCTGGCACACACTTAGTCATCCGACCCAATCAAATGACTAACTTTGCTTTCGCCAGAAGGGACAGCCATGACGACCAGCAGGCCATCCCCCGGCGGGCCGGTCGCACCGGTGGACGCTCCTCCGGTCACCGGCCTCGACCGGGGCCACCTCAGCCGCAACCAGCTCGTCGGGCTGGCGCTGGCTTCGTACGTCCCGCCCGTCGGGCTGGCCTCGGTCCCGGCTCTGGTGTTGGTCACCGCCGGCAACGGCAGCTGGCTCGGGGCGCTGATCGCCGCTGTCGCGACGAGTCTCGTCGGCCTCTCGGTCATCACCTTCGCCCGGCGCTACGTCGTCACCGGATCGCTCTACTCCTACATCCCGCACGTCTTCGGCGCTTGGGCACGCATCCTGGTGGGCGCGACGCTCTTCCTCGGCTACGTCGCGCAGATCGGCGCGATCGCGTTCCTGGTCGGCCTCTTCTCCGGCAGCTTCCTGCTCTCCCTCGGCTTCGAGGCGAGCTTCGACGTCGGCGTACAGATGCTGATCTACAGCGCCGCCGTGCTGATCGCCGGCACCATCGCCTACCGGGGTCTGGACACCTCGGTCCGCACCGCGGTCACGCTGGCCGTCGTCTCCGTGCCGCTGATGCTGGTCATCACCATGGCCGCGGCCGCGCGCGCGGGCCTCGACCTCGGTGCCCAACTGTCCCTCGAGGGAGCCACCCCGAGCGGCATCTTCCAAGGGGTCGCCGCCGGCGCCGTGTTTCTCGTCGGCTTCGAGAGCAGCACGGCGCTCGCCGCCGAGACCCGCGATGCCCGACGCTCCGCGCCGCTCGCCGTGATGTGCGTACCGGTCGGCCTGGGTGCGCTGTACGTGGTGGCGACCCTGCTTCAGGTGCCCGCCCTCGTCGTCGCGAGCGACGCACTGGCGGCCGGCACCTCTCCCGCTGCCGCCCTGGCCGTCGAGGGCGGGCTCGGCAGCACGGTGGCCAGCGCGACCGACCTGGTGCTCGCGGTCGCGACGTTCGCGGCCCTCATCGGGTTCGTCAACTACGGCTCGCGCTTCGTCGCGACCCTCGCAGCCGACGGCCTCCTTCCTGCGCGCGCCGGCCGGATCCACTCACGCCACCGCAGCCCCGCGGCCGCCGTCGTCATGATCTGCGTCCTCGGGCTGGGGGCGATCCTGGTCATGGTCGCCCTCAACCCCGACAACATCGTCGGCGTCTACAACTCGGTCGCGACGCTCATCGTCTACTTCTGGGTCGTCCCCTACCTGCTCATCAGCGCGGGCGCGCTTCGGCTGCTCAGCCGCGAGGGACGGCTCGGTCCGATCGCCGTCGTCGGCGCGGGGCTGGGCGCGGCGGCCATGGCCTGGATGTACCTCAACGGGCTCGTCAATCCGCCCGCCCCGCCGCTCGACGCGATGTCGTACGTCGCGGTCGTGGCCGTCGCCGTGGTGTTCGTGGCGTTCCTCGCCGTCGACCGAATCGGCCGCCGCCGTCGTGCCGCCCATCAGCAGACCCATCACTGAGAAGGAAGTGCAGCAATGAACCAGACCATCGCGACGGAGTACGCCGACATCGTCGTCATCGGCGCCGGCCTCTCCGGCATCGGCGTGGCCAAGCACCTGACCGAGGCCTTTCCCGACAAGGACTTCCTCCTGCTCGAGGCCCGCGCCTCGGTCGGCGGCACCTGGGACCTCTTCCGGTATCCGGGCATCCGCTCGGACGACTCGGTGCACACCTACGGCTACGACTTCAAGCCGTGGCTGCACAAGGAGGCGATCGCCGGGGGCGACCTGATCCGTGAGTACATGGAGGAGACGGTCGACGAGTTCGGCCTCGACAAGATCCTTCGCCTCGGTCACAAGGTGACGGCCGCCGACTGGTCCAGCGAGGACGCGGAGTGGACCCTGCACGTGACCGTGACCGACGACGCGGGCAATGAGTGCGGGAAGGTCGTGCGGACCAAGTTCGTCTTCAGCGGCACGGGCTACTACAACCACGACGAGGGCTTCGAGCCGCGGTTCGAGGGCCGCGAGGAATTCCGGGGCGACATCCTCCACCCGCAGCACTGGCCCGAGGACTACGACTACAGCGGCAAGCGCGTGGTGATCATCGGCAGCGGCGCGACCGCCGTGACGATGCTGCCCGCGATGCTGACCGGTGATGGCGCAGCCGCCCACGTCACCATGCTGCAGCGCACCCCGAGCTACGTCGCCTCGATGCCCAAGGTGGACAAGATCGCCCAGGCGCTCTTGAAGGTCTTCGGCAACAAGGTCGGCTACGCCCTCACCCGCTTCAAGAACATCTGGCGCGACCACCTCCTCGTGACGGTGCTCGTCAGGTACCCGCGATTCGGACGCAAGCTCCTGCGCAGCATGACCGCCAAGGAGCTGCCGAAGGAATTCGACGTCGACACCCACTTCGCGCCGCCTTATAACCCGTGGGAGCAGCGCCTGTGCGCTTGTCCCGACGGCGACTTCTTCAAGGCGATCCGCGACGGGAGCGCCGATGTCGTGACCGACCAGATCGAGCGGTTCGTCCCCGAGGGCATCGAGCTGGTGTCGGGCAAGAAGCTCGAGGCCGACATCATCGTCACGGCGACCGGACTGGTCATGCAGATGCTGGGCGGCATCCAGCCGACCGTGGACGGCGCCCCGGTCACGATGGCGGAGCGGGTGCTCTACCGCGGGTCCCTGATCTCCGGCGTACCCAACTGGGCGATGATGCTCGGCTTCACGAAGGCGACCTGGACCCTGCGCATCCGCAACGTCGCCCGCCTCGCCATCGAGGTGATCCGCGAGATGGACGAGAAGGGCTACGACATCGCCCTGCCCGTCGCGCCGGAGGGCATGCCCACACAGGGCCTGTTCGACCTCTCGGCCGGTTACATGCAGCGGGCCCGGGCCGAGCTCCCGCGTCAGGGCACCGGCCTCCCGTGGCAGATGCACACGACCTTCGTCAAGGACAACCGACTCTTCAAGGGGAACCTGCTCCACGAGGACATCCACTTCTCCGTGAAGGCCTCGGCCCCGTATCCGACCAGCGTCGAGGTGGCCTCATGAGCGCAGAACACTTCACGTCGAGCCAGCGCTTCCAGAGAGCCTTCCTCGTCTTACTGAGCCGTCTGCCCGCGAGCCTGCAGCGGATGCTGGCGCGACCGGCGATCAACGCGGCGGGCGACAGCATGGCGCCCGACGTCGCCCTGTTGATGAAGCTCGGCGAGTCCGGGCCGGACTACAGCGACCTTCCTCCCGCCGAGGCCCGGGCCACGACGGAGCGCGACCTGATGCTCTTCGCGTCCCGTATCGAGCCCTGCGCCGTCGAGGAGGAGATCGCGGTCTCGGACGAGGTCCGGCTCACCCGCTACAGCAACGGCACCCCGTCGCGAGGGCTGATCCTCTTCTTCCACGGTGGTGGCTTCGTGATCGGCAGCCGCGCGAGCTACACCGCGCCGGCGCGCATGCTGGCGCACGGCACCGGCGCCGACGTCGTGTCGGTCGAGTACCGCCTGGCGCCGGACGCCCCGTTCCCGGCCGCGCAGGACGACGCGGTCGTGGCCTGGCGCCACGTCGTCGAGCACGCTGCGGCCTGGGGCGTGGACCCGCACCGCATCGTCGTCGCCGGCGAGAGCGCCGGTGGCAACATCGCCGCCGTCCTGTGCCAGCAGGTGCGCGGCGAGACGGTGCAGCCGATGGCCCAGGTGCTCATCCAGCCGGTGACAGACCTGGTGGAGCACCGACCGTCGCAGGACGAGTTCGCCGGATCGCCCGCCCTGTCTGCCAAGCAGGTCGCCTGGTTCGTCCAGAACTACCTGCCGGAGGGGACCGACCCTGCGGACCCGCGGGTCTCCCCGTACCGGGCCGCCAGCCTGGCCGGGCTTCCGCCGGCGATCCTCAACCTGGCCGGGTTCGACCCGCTCCACGACGACGGAGCGGCATATGCGACCGCGCTGCTCGAGGCCGGCGTACCGGTCGAGGTCACGCGCGAGGCCGGTCTGGTGCACGGCTACATCTCCTACACCGCGGTCAGCCCGACCTGCCGGAAGGCGACCGAGCGACTCGTCGCCTCGGTCGCGGCGGCGCTCGACCGCGCCGAACACACCGCTACGAAAGCGAGTTGACGACATGTCCGCATCACCTGAGCTCCGCGAGGAGACCCATGAGGTCGTCGTGATCGGCGCCGGCATCGCCGGCCTGATGGCCGCGACCACGCTCGCCGACCATGACGTCGTCGTCCTCGAGGCGTCCGACCGTGCGGGCGGCCGCGTCGACACCGTCCGCAAGGGCGACTACTGGATCAACGTCGGCACCCAGTTCACCGAGGGCACAGGTCCGCTGATCGAAGCCCTCCACCGGCACCGGGTCCCGCTCGGGACCCTGGAGGGCAAGTCGGTCGCCCTGCACCTGGGCGGCAAGCAGGTCGACACCTCCAACCCCTTCGCTCTGATGTTCCGGTCGAAGATGACCTGGCGCGACCGCTTCGGTCTCGCCATGGTCGGCACGCGCATCCTGGCGAACGTGCCGTTCCTCGAGATGAGCGAGCACAACCGCTGGGCCAACCGCGTCCGCGCCAGGCTCGACCGCCGGCGCGCGGACTTCGTCCTGCGGGGCGTCTCCTCCGACCTCACCCGCGAGATGGTGCGGTCCTGGTCAGGTCAATGGATGGGCTGTGAGCCCGAGGAGACGGCCGCCCGGCAGTTCGTCTTCTCCATGGGCATCCTGCTCACCGACCCGGAGAAGGTGCCGAACCTGACGCTCCCCGAGGGCGGCAACCAGACGCTGACCGACATCCTCGCCGAGGACCTCGGCGACCGCATCCGGCTCAGCTCGCCGGTGAACACCGTGGAGTGGACCGATGACGGCGTCATCGTCGACTACCAGGACGGCGACGGGCCCGCACGGCTGCGGGCGCGCCGGGCGATCGTGGCGGTGCCCGCGGACGTCGCGGTCAAGATCATGCCCGGGCTGCCGGCGGCGTACCGGAAAGCCTTCGAGTCGATCCACTACGGCCGCTACGTGGTGGTCGGCTTCTTCACCCACGAGGACGGCACGGAACAGCGCTGGGACGACTTCCTCGCCGTCTCGACCCCGGGTCGCTCGTTCCAGGCGATCTTCAACCACGCCGCCGCCGTACGCCGCGGGGACGTCCGCAAGCCCGGCGGCGCGCTGGCGTGCTTCGCGGGTGGCGCCGAGGCCGACAAGCTCTTCGAGCTCACCGACGAGGAGATCGTCGCGCGGTTCACCGCGGACCTCCTCGCGGTCTATCCCGAGCTCGAGGGCAAGGTCGACGCGGGCATCCTCCGTCGGCACCCTCGGGTCGTGCCGTTCTGGGGACCCGGCGGCCGCGCGTCGCTCGAGACCCTCAAGCAGAACCTCGGGCCGGTCCATCTCGCCGGCGACTACGCCCTCGATATGCCATCGCTGGCCGACGCCGCCGCCTCCGGCGAGCAGGCCGCGCACAAGGTGATGGCGAGCCTCTCCTCCCACTGACACCACTCCCACACGAAGCCACCGAGGAAGTCACAATGCTGAATCTGTCGATCCTGCTCGAGGAGTCGGCCCGCACGTATCCCGACCGCGACGCCCTAGTCCTGGGCGCCACGCGCCTGACGTACAGCCAGGTGAACGCCGCGGCCAACCAGGTCGCGAACCTGCTCGTGGAACGTGGGGTCGAGCCCGGCGACAAGGTCGCCCTGATGTGTCCGAACCTGCCGTACTTCTCGATCGTCTACTACGGCATCCTCAAGTCCGGCGCCGTGGTCGTCCCGCTGAACGTACTGCTCAAGGGACGCGAGGTCGCCTACCACCTCGACGACTCCGATGCGAAGGCGTTGTTCGCCTTCGAGGGCACCGCGGAGCTGCCCATCGGCAGCGAGGCCAAGGCCGGTTTCGATCAGGTCGACGCCTGTCGGGAGCTCTTCGTCATCACCGCCGACCCGGCCGCGTCCTCGCCGATCGCGGACACCTTCGCCCGGGCCGTGGCCGGCCGGCCGACCGCCTTCGAGACCGTGGCCACGGACGAGGACGACACCGCCGTGATCCTCTACACCTCCGGAACGACCGGGCAGCCGAAGGGTGCCGAGCTGCGGCACCGCAACATGCGTGACAACGCGCTGGCGAGCAAGGATCTGTTCGGCTGCGACGTGACCCGGCCGGACACCTACCTGTGCGTACTGCCGCTGTTCCACTCCTTCGGCCAGACGGTCATCCAGAACGGTGGCTTCGCCTTCGGCGGAACCGTCGTGATGCTGCCCCGGTTCGAGCCGGCTCCCGTGATCGAGACGATGCTGAGGGAGTCGGTGACCGTCTTCGCAGGAGTGCCGACGATGTACTGGGGGCTGCTCGGAGCCCTCGACAGCGGCACCGCGGTGGAGACCCTGGCGACGAACCTCCGCATGGCTGTCTCCGGAGGCGCCGCGCTTCCGGTAGAGATCCACCGCGAGGTCGAGAAGCGGCTCGGCGTGACGGTCGCAGAGGGGTACGGCCTGTCCGAGACGTCCCCGGTGGCGTCGTTCGCACCGTACGGCGAGGCGCCGCGCCCCGGCTCCATCGGCAAGCCGATCCCCGGCGTCTCGATGAAGCTGATCGACCCGGCCTCCTGGGCGGAGATCGAGTGGACCCCGGATGCGATCGGCGAGATCGCGATCAAGGGTCACAACGTGATGAAGGGCTACCACCAGCGCGAGAAGGCGACCGCCGAGGTGATCGATCAGGACGGCTGGTTCCGCACCGGCGACCTCGCCCGACGCGACGAGGACGGCTTCTACTACATCGTCGACCGGTCCAAGGACCTCATCATCAGGGGCGGGTTCAACGTCTATCCCCGCGAGGTCGAAGAGATCCTCGTGACGCACCCGGACGTGAGCCTGGCCGCGGTCATCGGCGTACCGCACGAGAGCCACGGCGAGGAGATCAAGGCATTCGTGATCCTTCAGCCGGGTTCCACCCTCACCGCAGCCGACCTCGTCGCCTGGGCCAAGACCCAGATGGCCTCCTACAAGTACCCGCGCCTCGTCGAGTTCGTTCGCAGTCTGCCGATGACCGCCACCGGCAAGATCCTCAAGCGCGAGCTGGCGCGGACGAGCGCGACGGCTTCGACCGCAAGGTTCCGGGGTGCTGCAACCCCCGTCGACTCATGACGCCAACTCGGAGGCCGAGACCATGAGCACGGTCTGAACACCGTCGAGGGCCGCCACCGCAGCCTCTCTGTCGCCGTAGGTCACCGCGTACGCATCGGCTCCGGGGAGCTCGGGCGCCCTGGCGGTGTCACGTACGAGGAGACGGAGGGTGGCGCCGGAGCCACCCAGCGCTCGGGCGACAGGACCTCCGACGAAGCCGGTGGCTCCGGTGACGGCGATGGTTGTCATTCCATGTCGTCCCTGAGAGCCGCGAGGGCCTCGTCGGCGTGGATCTCGGCCTTGAGCATCCCCTCGACGACGGCCTTGATCCGGCCGTCGGCACCGATGGCGAAGGTCGTACGCTGCAGCGGACCGAGCTTGCCGAGGATGCTGGGTTTGACGCCGTAGAGCCCGGCGACCGACCCGGTGGGGTCGGAGAGGACGGGGTAGTCGAGGTCGTGGTTGGCGGCGAAGCCGGCCTGCGCCTCCACACTGTCCTTGCTGATCCCGAGCCGCTGCGCGCCGAGCGCCTCGAACTCCCCGGCGAGGTCGCGGAAGTGGCAAGCCTCCTTCGTGCACACGGGCGTCTCGGCGGCCGGGTAGAAGAAGAGCACCACCGGACCCTTCTCGAGGAGCGGGGCGAGGGAGACGGACGTACCGTCCTGGGCGGGGAGCGAGAAGTCGGGCGCGACGGCACCGGTCTGGAGCGGCATGGCGTCAACCTACCCGGCACCTCCACGACCAGAGGCCGAGCCATGCTGCGAAGGACCTGGGAGTCCTCAGGTCAACAGGTGACCTCAGGACTCCCAGGTCGCCCGATCGAGCTAGCGGTTTCGGAGCCAGAACGTGCCCGAGGCGTCGGCGTACGTGTACGCGTCACCCGCGTAGTACAGGCGGTAGTTGCGCGAGCTCGGTGGGTCCCACACGATCGCGACCGTGCCACGCCTGCCGGCCTGGCCCGAGGTCTTCGCCGACTTCACGGTGCGCCAGGCGCCGTCCTTCCTCACCTGCAGCTTGACGGTCTTGCCCACCTGCCGGACACCGTTGCGGGTGAGGGTGCCGGTGACCTTCCACGAGTGATTGCCGTACTTGGACTTGCCGGTGTAGGCGATCTGCGACGCGAGGCGGGTGTTCGAAACGGTGAACTTCTGGGTGGCGGTCCGCTTCGTCTCGCCGAACGTCTCCCAGTCGAGGACGGTCACGATCGCCGTGGCGGTGTAGGTGCCGCGCCTGTCGGAGTAGTGACAGAAGAGGGATCCGTCGAACGTGAAGGTGTAGGTGCCGTTGCCGCCGTCGCGGAAGTCGTAGCCGGAGTCGAACCAGGACGTGTCGGGGGCGGTGACGCGGAGCTCGACGTCGATCGAGCCGCCCTCGGCGCCGAGACCACTCACGGGGACGGTGACCTTGTAGTCCTTGCCGTAGTAGCAGCCCGTCCCGTAGGAGGGGAACTTGAACGAGGGCGCCGACACGGTGACGGTTCCGATCGTCGCGGCCGACGCCGCCGGCACGAGACCGGGGGTCGCGAACGACGCGACGAGTAGTGCGATGGTGGCGATCAGCCCACCGAGGATTCTTCTCATAGGGAGCTCCGGCTTTCACGATGTCGGTTCGGGTCTCGCCGAGGCCGAGCGGCGAGTGCGTCGACCGGGTATCGGACCACCCATCGACCGGGGGCAGTCTCTTTACCTTGCGGGCCCAGGCGGCGCGGTTCGGCAAAGACGTACCCAACGCGGGGTATGAGCCGTTCGGTCGAATTCCGGCGTTCCCAGGCGCCGGAGGGCTGGTCACGGCACCATGGCGGGCATGCCAGCCAGCCCGACCCTTCCGCTCGGGGTGCGCATCGGCTACGGGTCCGGGTCCGTGGCCACCGGGACGTTCGGCACGATCCCGGGCCTGATGCTGCTCCCCTACCTGACCGACAGCCTCGGGATCGCTGCGCTGGCGGCCGGGTTCATCGTGTTCGCGCCGAAGGCGTGGGACGTCGTGCTCAACCCGATCGCCGGCCGGATCAGCGACCGGACGGTGGATCCGCGGGGACCGCGGCGCCCCTGGCTGCGTCGCGCCGGGATCGCGCTGGCGGTGACGTTCGCGCTGCTGTTCGCGGCACCGTCGATGACGACCGGGCTCGAGGCGCTCTGGGTGCTGACGATGTTCCTGGCCTGCGCGACCGCCTACGCGTTCTTCCAGGTGCCCTACGTCGCGATGCCCGCCGAGCTGACCGAGTCCTACGACGAGCGCACCCGGCTGATGACCTGGCGGGTCGCGATCCTGGCACTGACCATCCTGCTCGCCGGCGCCACCGCGCCGATGATCCTGGACGCGGTCGGCGGTCGCGACGGCTACCGCGTCATGGGCGTGGTGATGGCGGTGCTCATCCTGGTCGGGGTGCTCAGTGCGTACGCCGGCACCCGCCGGGCGCCGGTCCACACCGTCCAGCCGGGTGCGGGCAGTCTGCGCGACCAGCTCCGGATCGTGGCGGCGGCGCCGGACTTCCGGCGGCTGCTCGTCACGTTCGTGATCCAGGCCGTCGCGTTCGGCGCGATGCTGGCCGGCGTCGACTACCTGGCCGGCGACGTGCTCGGTCGCGCGGGCGCGGCGACCGTGCTGTTCGTCTGCTTCGTCGGGCCCGCGCTGCTGCTCACCCCCGCGTGGGCAGCGCTCGGCGCGAGGATCGGCAAGAAGGCCGGGTACGTCGCCGCCTCCCTCGTCCTCGCCGTCGGCGCCTTGCTCGCCGCGACAGCCCAGGTCGCGCCGGTGGCCCTGGTCTACGCCGCGGTGGTGCTGGTCGGGGTCGGGTACGCCGGGTGCCAGGTCTTCCCGATGGCGATGCTCCCCGACGCGGCCGCCGTCGACGCCCGGCGCAGCGGCTCGAGCCGGATCGGCGTCTACACCGGCGTCTGGACGGCCGGGGAGACCCTGGGGCTGGCACTGGGTCCCGGTGTCTTCGCCGTGGTGCTCGCGCTCGGAGGCTACCGCTCCTCGGTCGTCGCCGACATCATCCAACCCGACTCGGCCCTGACGGCGATCACACTCGGCTTCTCGGTGCTGCCGGCGGTCCTGGTCCTCCTCAGCCTGCTGTGGCTGCGGCGCTACTCCCTCACTGCCGACGACGTGGAAGGAACCGTGACCGCATGACCGACGCCCTGACCCGACTCCGCGAGATGCAGTCCGCCGACCTGCCCGTGCACGGAGGCCGCACACTGGCCTACGTCTACGACTCCGGGCTGCCCGACATCGACCGGATCGGCCGCGAGGCGGTCGCGGCCTACGCCGGCTCCAACGGCCTGGACCCGACCGCCTTCCCGAGCCTGCTCGGGATGGAGAACGAGGTGATCGGGATGGCTGCCGACCTGCTCGACGCACCCGAGACCGTCGTCGGCACGGTCACCTCCGGCGGCACCGAGTCGGTGCTGCTCGCGGTCCAGACCGCGCGTGACGCGCGGCCGGACGTCGAGCGGCCACGGATGATGCTCCCGGCGACCGCGCACGCCGCCTTCCACAAGGCCGCGCACTACTTCGGGGTCGAGCTGGTGCTGGTGCCGGTCGGTCCCGACCTCCGGGCGGACCCGGCCGCGATGGCCGAGGCCATGGACGATCGCACCGTGCTGGTGGTCGCCTCGGCGCCCTCCTATGCCCACGGTGTGGTCGATCCGGTCACCGCCATCGCGGCAGCCGCGGCCGAGCGCGGGATCCGCTGCCATGTCGACGCGTGCATCGGCGGTTGGGTCCTGCCCTATGCCGCACGGCTGGGGCGCGACGTACCGGCCTGGACGTTCGGGGTGGAGGGCGTCACCTCGATCTCCGTCGACCTGCACAAGTACGCCTACGCCCCGAAGGGCACCTCGGTGCTCCTGCACCGCACCCCGGAGCTGCGGCGGCCGCAGTTCTTCGCCTCGGCCGCGTGGCCGGGCTACACCATGCTCAACTCCACGATGCAGTCGACGAAGTCGGGCGGGCCACTGGCCGGCGCCTGGGCGGTGATGCGCACACTGGGCGACAAGGGCTACGAGCGGCTCGCCCGCGACGTCTTCGAGGCGGTGGACCTGATCCGCGCCGGCGTCGGAGAGATGAAGGAGCTCGCCGTGGTCAGCACGCCCGACTCCACGCTTCTCGCTCTCACCACCGACGAGAGCTGCGATCCGTTCACGGTCTGCGACGAGATGGCGGCAAGGGGTTGGTACGTCCAGCCGCAGATGTCCCATGCCGGCTCCCCCGCCACGATCCACCTGTCCGTGAGCGCCGCGACGCTCCCCCGCGTCGAGGAGCTGCTCGAGGCTCTGGCCGAGGCGGTGGCGGCGGCGGTCGCCTCGGGTCCGGTCGCCGTCGACCCCGGGGTCGCGGCCTTCATCGCCGAGCTCGACCCGCTCGCCCTCTCCGAGGACGACTTCGACGGCCTGCTGCTCGCCGCCGGGCTCATCGGCGCCGGCGGTGAGCAGGGCGATCTGGCCCTCCCGCAGCGGATGGCCGAGGTCAACGCGATGCTCGACCTGGCCACCCCTGCGCTGCGCGAGGCGCTGCTCGTCGCCTTCCTGGACCGGTTGACCCGGCCTAGCCGGACTTGAGCCGGCGCTTGCGGCGGGCCAGCATCAGGATCATGCCGACCACGACGGCGGCGATGATGCCGCCTCGGATCTCCACGTCCCTTGAGCGGGCCGCCACCTGCGTACGCTGCTTGAGCTCGTGGGCCTTCTCCTTGCCGCGCGTCTTCACGTCCAGCCGCGCGGCGAGCTCGTCCAGGGTGTCGGCCAGCTCGTGACGTGTGGTGTCCAGGTCGGCCTCCACGGCGGCGATCGTGTGGTCACCGGCCTCGACGGGCCGGGAGGTGTTGTGCGTCATGGCGTCCTCCTCACGATGCGGTCCTCGGCTCGGTGGTGCCGGACGGCCTCCACGTCTCGCCGGATGTTCTCGGTGGCGCGTTCGGGCTTCATCGGGACCCCCTCGGAGACCTGCTTCTTCCCGAACAGGGCGATGCCGCCGGCGATGGCCAGGAGCACGACGCCGACCAGCAGCGCGGCCAGCCAGGCGTCCATGACCAGTGCCAGGGCGAGGATCGCGGTGGCGATCAGTGCCCCGACGCCGTACAGCGCCACCAGGCCGGCTGCGCCGAACGCACCGGCCCCCTTGCCGGTGTGCTTGGCCTTCTCGGTCAGCTCGAGCCGGGCGAGCTCGAGCTCGCCCCGGACGAGACTGGACATCTCCTCCGAGAGCCGCGAGACCAGCTCACCCATCGATGCGTCGGTGTGATGAACCGTCACGACTCCCACCCCTTCGGCATGGTCGTCACCGGGTCGGTGGTGGTGGGGTGCGGACCACCCGGCGTCGTCTGGGGTGTGGGGGTCGATGCCGAGGACGGCGTGGTGCCGCCGGGCATCTTGTCCTGGACGGTGTGCTTGGCGGACGCCGCCTTCTCCTTGGCCACGAATCCGGCGCGGTGCGCCTTGTCCTGCACCCGCGGGTCGTGCCACAGCTCCTGTGCCTTGCCCACGATGGCGTCGTAGCGCTCGCGTCCCGCGCGGGCGCCGAGGACGTAGCCGATGCCGAAGGCAGTCATCAATGCTGGTTTCTTGAACATGTGCTCCTCCTCGTCGCGTACAACTGGCCGGTACCCAGGCGACGCGAAGTTAGACAGGGCTCATGCACAGGGGGCGGAGACTCCCGCTCGGATCGGCTCCTGGTAGCTCCCGCGGACGTGGACGAGGTCCCCCTGCGGCTCGAGGGCCGCGGTGCCCAGGAGGGATCGCGCGACGTCCAGCATCCGGCGGTTGTCGGCCTGCACGTCGCCGGTGAGGACGTCGATGCCGCGCCGGCTCGCCAGGCCGGCCAGCTCGCGCAGCATCCGTGCTCCCAGTCCCCGGCCCTGCCAGGCGTCCTCCACGAGGACCGCGACCTCCGCGGCGGCGGGGTCGTCGACGCAACGGTGATAGCGGGCCACGGCGATCACCTCACCGCCGGCGACCGCGACCAGGGCGTCGTGGTCACGGTGGTCGACGTCGACCAGGTAGCGCCGCAGCTTGAGCGAGAGCCGCCGGATCGGTGCGTGGAATCGTCGGTAGATGGTCTCCTCGGACAGGCGCCCCCACATCCGTTCGAAGGCGGCCAGGTCCTCGGACCGCACCGGTCGGGTGGCGACCGCCGGCATCACGACAAGGCGTTCTGAGTTCATATTTCGAACTCTCCCCTCGGCAGTCTGAGTTCGTCAAACGAATTCAGCGTCGTACGCTGGTGCCGTGATCACCGATGAGATCGACCGCACCCGATGCTCGGTCGCCGGCACCCTGGCGGTGGTCGGCGAGAAGTGGAGCCTGCTCGTGCTCCGCGAGGCCTTCCTGGGCGTACGCCGCTTCGCCGACCTCCAGCAGAACCTCGACGTCTCCCGCGCGGTGCTCACCGACCGGCTGAACACCTTGGTCGACCAGGGCGTCCTCGCCCGCGTGCCCTACCACGCCGAGGGGCAGCGACAGCGGCACGAGTACCGGCTGACCCAGAAGGGTCTCGACCTCTATCCGACACTGGTGGCCATGATGGAGTGGGGAGACCGCTACGTCGCAGACGCCCGCGGCTCTGCCCTCACGCTCGAGCACCGCGACTGCGGAGGCGAGGTGCACCTGACCCTGACCTGCGAGGACGGCCACCGGCTCGGCGGCCCGCGGGAGGTCCGACCCGTCCCGCTTCCTGCCGTTCCCCGCTAGGGCGCGCCTCGATCCACGGGGTCGGAGGTCAGCAGGACGAGCGCGAGGTCGGCCAGCTGATCCTCGAGCGCCTCGCGGCTGGAGCGCGGCTGGTGCAGCGCCCAGTCGTAGACGATGGCGGTCACCGCGCCCACCAGGGCCAGCGCGGCGAAGCGCCAGTCGCGGTCGGCGATCTCGCCTCTGGCGACCGACGCGGTGCACTCCGTGCGTACGACCTCGACGAGGGTCTCGCGGTAGTCGAGCCGGAGCTTCTCGATCCGTGGGCTGGCACCCATGATCTCGACGAACGCGATCCGGGCGACGCGGGTGTCCTCGAGCATGGGATCGAGATAGGCCAGCACCGCCGCCTGCACCCGGCGCGAGATCGACTCACCGGCGGTCGCCTTCAGCGACTCCGCCACCCGTTCGTAGGAGTCGGCGGTGATCCGGTCGTAGAGGTCGACGAAGAGATCCTCCTTGCCGGGGTAGATCTCGTAGAAGTGCCGCGTCGAGACCTTCGAGGCGGCGCAGACCCCCGGGATCGTGGTGGCCGCGTAGCCCTGGGTGCCGATGATCTCCGTGGCGGCGCCCAGGAGCCGCTGGCGCCGCTGGGCGTCGCGCTCCTCTCGGGTCAGCCCGCCGTAGGAGCGGCCCTCCGGTGCCATCAGCCGGGCGACCCGACCGAGCAGGTGAACGTCGTGGCGTTTGCCGGGTCGAGCGCGTTCTTCACCAGGTGCCAGACGTTGGTGTCGTAGGCCTCGCCGATGTGGCCGACCGGGTCGTAGGGGCACACGTCCTGCACGTAGGTGTTGGTGACGCCCGGCTCGCGCACGAACGAGGTCTCGGTGGGCGTGACCAGCTCGTCGTACCTCGACTGGATGATCGTGTACGTCACGCCGGGCTGCGCGATCGGCCCGTCGGTCAGGGTGCGCACGGCGCTGCCGTCGGTGACCAACTGGGTGCAGGCGATGCAGCCGAAGGCGGTCAGCACCTGCCCGGCGAGCTCGTCGGCGCCCAGCGTCATGCCGAGGCGGTAGAGGCCGGCGAAGGTCGTGCCGTGCGTGGGTGGTGCGATCGCGACGACCTTGTCGATCCGGTCGGCGATGCCCTGCGTCTTGGTGACGTAGAGCGTCTGGAAACCACCCTCGGAGTGGCCGACCAGATCGACCTTCGCTGCGCCGGTCCGGGCCAGGACATCCTGCACGAAGGCCTTGATCTGCGCCGCGGACCTGGCGATGTCACCCACCCCGCCGACGAACGGCCCGTAGGCCCCGGTCCCGTAGGTCAGGCTGTAGGTGCAGTAGCCCTGCGCCGCGACGTCGGCCTGGAGGACGTTGAGGTCCTCGTCCTTGTTCGCCCCCAGCCCGTGCAGGAAGACGACCGGGTTGGGGTGGTCGGCCGATGGCCGGCAGGAGGCGTCGTTGACGCCTCCTGCCGCGTGCGCCGGCGCCGCCGCCAGCAGGGTCGAGGCCGTCGACAGCAGCACGGCGGCACAGATGACAGCGGAGCGCAGAACCATGACAGATCACTCTCTCCCGGCGAACGGATAGACCGACCTTAGGACGAGTTCATAGATTTGACAATGCTCATTTTCAGATTGCGTCGACGGTCCTGGCCTGCGGGTTCTCGCCCGTGAGCCGGTCGGTCCACTCCCGAACCCGCCGCCGGGTCGCTCGACGAGACCGACTACGCCCTGCTGCGCGCGCTGCAGGCCAACGGCCGCGCCTCCTTCGTCGACCTCGCCGCGAGCGTGGGCCTCTCCCCCGCTGGCACCCGCCGGCGCGTGGTCCGCCTGCTCGGCGGCACCTGAGGTCACCGCCGAGGCAGCAGAGCCTCGGGCGTCTAACCCGCGTCGGAGACCTGGCGCAGCGTGGCGACGATCTTGCACTCCGGCCAGTACGTCGCGTGCAGCTGCGCGAACTCGCGCTGCCCGGCGACCGCCTCCTCGAGGGTGTCGTAGCGCGTCAGCGCCCAGCCGCCGACGACCTCCTTGGCCTCGGCGTACGGGCCGTCGACCCGGGTGACCTCGCCCTTCTCCACCAGGAAGTTCACCGCGTCCTCGCTGCCGAAGAGACCCCCACCGTCGAGAAAGTGTCCAGCGGCCGTCAGCTCACCGATGTAGTCATCCATCGCCTTGTACAGGGCCTCCGGCGCCGGGCCGATTCCCTCTTCCATCCTCACGAAACCCATGAAACGCGGCATGATGTGCTCCTCAGTTCGGGGCCAACCGCTTCTCGGTGGCCGACACATGTGCGTCGAACCACATCGTTCTCCTTCGACACGGACATCGGAAAGACTTTCCACCGACCGCCGGGCCGCCGACATGCCGACGCTCAGGCGTTGGCGGACTCGGACTCGGGTGCCGACGTCTGCGCCGGAGCGATCTCTCCGCCGCCCTTGCGCACGGCGATGGTCACGATGACGGCGGCGACGGCGAAGAGCAGGCCGTAGGCGGCCACGGACTCGGCGTCGAAGTTGCGCAGCAGCGTACGTCCGTTGGTGATCAGGATGATGCTGCCGACCAGGCCGCCGAGGATGGGCAGCGAGAGGTGCTTGACGAGGTAGGCGGCGAACGGGGCCGCGATCACGCCACCGACGAGGAGGCCGCCGATGATCCGCCAGTCGAGCGCCTCCCCAGCCAGCCCGACCAGGAAGCCGACGCTCGCCGAGAGGGTGGTGACGAACTCGGCGGTGGAGACCGAGCCGATCACCTTGCGCGGGTGCAGGGTGCCGCTGGAGATCAGGGTCGGCGTGGTCACCGGACCCCATCCGCCGCCACCGGTGGCGTCGATGAAACCGCCGAACAGGCCCAGCGGGGCGAGCAGACCGAGGCCCGGGCGACGGCCCGGGATGAAGACCGGCGGCTTGCCGAAGACAAAGCGGGCGATGATGTAGACGCCCAGGACGAGCAGGATGCCGGCAACCCAAGGTGTGGCGCTCTCCGTCGAGATGCTGGAGAGCACCGTCGCGCCGGTGAAGGCGCCGATCCCGCCGGGGACCGCGATCTTCGCGACGACCTTCCAGTCGACGTTGCCGAGCCGCCAGTGGGAGACGCCCGAGGCGAGCGTCGTGCCGACCTCGGCGAGATGCACCGACGCCGACGCCACCGCCGGAGCGACCCCGGTCGCGACCAGAAGCGTGCTCGAGGTGACGCCGTAAGCCATTCCCAGAGACCCGTCGACCGCCTGGGCCGCGAGACCGACGAGCGCGAAGATGATCAGTCGCTCCATGCGAACCTCCTGTTTAGGGTCGAAGATCGTGAGATAGTCATGTAACTCGATTTACTATAAATGGTCGAATCAACGGAATTGGTCGTCGTCTCGGGGGTTGGTCGAGACGCCGGTGGTCGAGCTTGTCGAGGCCCCGGTGGTCGAGCTTGTCGAGACGCCGGTGGTCGAGCTTGTCGAGACCACCCGTGAGGAAACCTCGGTCTAGCGGCTGTGTTTTCGTTTCAGGGTTCGCCGCCGACCCGTTCCTTGAGTGTTTCTCGATCGTGCACCGCGTCAAGGACGGGCTTCGCCCGCCGCTTCGCGGTGGCCTGCGGCCATCCTTGACCCGGCACCCGATCGAGAAAGATTTCGCCTATATCGGGGCGGCGGCGAGGGTGTGGCGCAGCACTCACGTGACCTGTTCGCTGACTGCGTAACTGGCTGCTGAACAGCCAAAATGGGTCGCTCTTAGGTGATCGGTCGCATATAATAAGCACTATGTACGAGACCATCGACCGCCTCCTCGACGGGCCACCTCCGGGTGCGTCCGAGGGTGAGCTGGTCGACTGGATCTCTCGCCTCGAAGCGGTCAAGTGTCGCGCCGAGGCGGTACAGGCGGAGGCTTCGGTACGTCTGGAGGAAGCTGCCCGCGCCCGCCAGGCCGAGGCCGGGGTTCCGGCCCGCAAACTCGGCGAAGGGGTCGCCTCCCAGATCGCGCTCGCCCGGCGGGTCTCACCCGCTCGGGGCGCCAAACTGCTCGGGCTGGCGAAAATCCTCCTGGCCGAGATGCCACACACCTTCGCGTTGATGAAGGCCGGACTGTTCTCGCAGTGGCAGGCCACCATCCTGGCCCGCGAAACCGCCTGCCTCTCGCTCGATGACCGTCGGGTCATCGACCACGAACTCTGCGCCACCGGGCCGAACGGGCAGTCGGTGAAGGCGGTGTCGATGGGACTGCGTCAACTCGAGAACGCCGCCAAGAAACTCGCCATCACCCTCGACCAAGCCTCCGTCGTCGCCCGTGCCGCCAACGCCGCCAAAGACCGCCGCGTCAGCCTGCGGCCGGCACCCGACACGATGACCTGGCTCGGCGCCCTGCTCCCGGTCAAGGACGGCGTCGCGGTCTTCGCAGCATTGGACCAGGCCGCCAACGCCGCCCGCGCCGCCGGGGATCAACGCAGCCGTGGTCAGGTCATGGCCGACACCCTCGTCGACCGCGTCACCGGCCGCGAAGTTGGCGGTGAGGCCAAGCCCCGGATCGAGGTCAAGATCGTCATGACCGCCGACACCCTCACCAACAACGCCGACCAGCCCGCCATGGTCGAGGGCTACGGACCCGTCCCCGCCACCTGGGCCCGCGACGCACTGACCGACGCCGACGTCTTCATCCGCCGCCTCTTCACCAGCCCTGCCGGCCAACTCGTCGCGATGGAATCACGCTCCCGCAAAGCCCCCGACGGGCTCGCCGAGTTCATCGCGACTCGTGACGGTGGGACCTGCCGCACCGTCGGCTGTGATGCCCCGATCCGCAACATCGACCACATCCAACGCCACACCGACGGCGGCCAAACCAACGCCGAGAACCTCCAAGGGCTCTGCGAACGATGCAACCAAGCCAAAGAAGCCCTCGGATGGCAAGCCAGACCAGGACCCGACGGCAGCATCACCACCATCACACCCACCGGCCACACCTATGTCAGCCCACCACCCGACACCTGGCGGGCGAACCCACCACCCCTGTCCCGAGCAGAATTCACGCTGCGCAACGTACTCCTCGACCACACCCTCGCGGCCTGACCTCGGACTCCGAGAACTTTCTTCGGATCGGTGCTTGACCTTGACGCTACGTCAGGCCTGCACGCTTCTTCCACGGCCCCAAACCAAAGGGGCTCGAAACCACCGAAGAAGGAGCACCACCATGAACAACATTCTCACCCGCCTCATCGGCGACAAGAAGGACTGGAAGCGCATGGAAGCCCGCGCCGCCGAGCTGCCGGCCGACTACCGCACCGTCTATGCCGAGATGAAGAACTACATGTGGCGCTTCACCACCGGCGACGGCATGGACATCGTCGCCATCCTCCGCGACATCCTCGACCTCTTCGAGACCGAAGCCGCCGCAGGCCGCCCCGTCATCGAGGTCACCGGACCCGACCTCGCCGCCTTCTGCGACGCCCGACTCCCCGAACAGCACGACGCCTACCGCAACAAGCTGCGCGCCAACCTCAACAAGGCCGCCGACAAGCTCGTCTGAGCCAGCCGATGCTTACGACCAGCCGACTGGGTCTGAAGACCGACATGTTCCTGCCGCGAGCGGGCAGACCGTTTCGTGGCGGGGACATGTCGTCCAGCGACGTGATCCTGATGCAGTGCCACGGGTCTTCAAGACCCGGCGACACTCATCATTGACCGGTACACCGAACGCATTGCGGAGCGGTACAGAGGATCAGCCGCTAAGCGTTCAGGTGCTTCCTTGTCTGCAACTTTCGCAGCATCTGGCCCATTCCAATGAACTTGCAGAGTCCTTCATTCGTTTGACTGACATTGAGCCTCAGGTCGGCGTAGCGTCGTGACCTATGTCCGAGGAAACCTGGCATGAAGCACGCTTGATCCCGACCTCTGGAATCAGCGGCGCGGAAGAACAAGAAAGGCGAGCCACCTCCGCGGTCCTGGCGGTGATGAGCGTCGTGAAGGAGTTCGGAAAGGCCCTAGTTGGCCATCTCGGCGCGCCAGGCGGCCAGATCGAGACGTACATCGAGGTGCCGTTCATGCGTGGCGACAAACGTTGCTATCCAGATGGCCTCATTCGCGTGACCCGTGGAACGAAGTCTTGGACCGCACTGGTCGAAGTGAAGACGGGCAAGAACGAACTCCAACCAGAGCAATTGGAAACCTATCTCGACATCGCGCGGGACGAGGGTTTCGATGCACTAATCACAATCAGCAACGAGATCCCGGGCATTGCCGGCCAACATCCCACCAAGGTGGACAAGCGCAAGCTGAAGAAGGTCGCGCTTCACCACTGGTCATGGTCGTACGTCCTCTCAACAGCTGTGATGCAGAAGGAACACCGAGGAGTTTCCGATCCTGAGCAGGCTTGGATACTCGGCGAGCTGATCCGGTACCTCGAGCACCCTCGCTCCGGAGCCATGGAACTCGAGGACATGGGGGCGAACTGGGTCGCAGTTCGGGACGCAGTAGTTGCCGGCACCCTTCGCGCATCCGACAAGAGCGCACCGGAGGTCGCTGCTCGGTTCGACGCGCTGCTTCAGTACGTCAGCCTTCGACTCGGTCAGAAGCTCGGCACCGATGTACTCCCGATCCTGACCAGAAAGGAGCAGGCGGATCCGTCACTCCGCGCACAATCGGTTCTCACGCGAATGGTCAACCAAGCCGAGCTCGCCGGATCAATCCGTATTCCGAACGCAGTTGGCCCGATCAACATTCTTGCCGATCTTCGAGCAGGGCGAGTCACTTGCTTCATTGACCTCGACGCTCCTCGCGAAGGTCGCCCGACGACTCGGATCAACTGGATTGTCCGCCAACTCAAGCATGCTCCAGACTCGACGCGAGTCGAGTCGTTCGTCGCCAATTCCCGAGGCACGGGGGCTGCGGATCTCCTAGGGAAGGTTCGGGAGGAGCCGACCTGCCTCATCACAGATCCGAAGAAGGAGATCAGAACCTTCCGCGTTGCATTGTCGGCACCGATGGGTGCCAAGCGCGGGCGTGGCCGCGGAGCTTTCATCGACTCGGTGATCGACCTCTTGGACACCTTCTACGGCGACGTCGTTCAGCACCTCAAAGCGTGGTCACCAGCAGCACCGAAGCTTCGCGAGCCAGCCCCGGTGCCAGACGAACGTCCGGCACTGACATCGACAGCGATCTCCTCGCAGGACGGGCCCGAGACAGTCACGCCATCCGAGTCGCCGGTGCCAATGCCGTAACCAAAGGCCCCGTGGGTCGAGACAATTGTCCGGATAAGGCTGTGGCCCCGCCTCTCCTCGTGATCCACTGTGACGCACGTCTCTTTGGCCGATCGCGGCGGCCGTCCGTCCCGCACATCGGAGGAACACAGTGAACGACTCGGCCCTGCTCTCGGTCGGCCTCCCCATCGCCCTGGCGATCATCATGTTCGGCCTGGGCCTGAGTCTGACGCCGGGAGACTTCCGCCGCGTCGTACGCACGCCGCGAGCGGTCTTCGTCGCGCTCACCCTCCAGATCCTGGTTCTGCCGCTGATCGCGTTCGGGCTCGTGGTGGTCGCGGACGTCGATCCGCTGATCGCCGTCGGGGTCATGCTGCTGGCGGCCTCACCGGGTGGGACCACGGCAAACCTGTTCAGCCACCTGTTCCGTGGCGACGTCGCCCTCAACGTCACCCTCACCGCCGTCAACTCGGTGCTCGCTGCCGTCTCGATCCCGCTGATCACGAATGCGGCGATCGGCTACTTCGACGCCGGGGACACCCTGGGGCTGCAGTTCGGCAAGGTCGTCCAGGTCATCGCGATCGTGCTGGTTCCCGTCGGGATCGGGATGCTGGTGCGGCACCGGTCCGCGACGTTCGCCGCCCGGGCGGACCGCCCGGTCCGGATCTTCTCGATCGTGGTGCTGGTCATGGTCTCGGTCGGCGCGATCCTCGGGGAGCGGGAGAACATCGCCGATTACCTCCGCGAGATCGGCGTGGTCGTGACACTCTTCTGCTGCGCGAGCCTCTGCCTGGGTTATCTCGGCGCGCGGGTGTTCCGGCTCGGCCAGGAGCAGGCGATCGCCACTTCGATGGAGGTGGGGATCCACAACACCACCATCGCGCTCACCATCGCGCTCAGCGTGCTCGACAACACGACCGTGGCCATCCCGGCCGCGGTCTACAGCATCGTGATGTACGTCCTCGCGACCGCCTTCGGCTTCCTCATCACCCGGTCGCGCGTCGTCCGGCCCTCCACACGGCACGACGTCACCACCTGACCGCTACTCCCCCGCGACCAGTGTCAGGGCGGTGGTCAGTCGAGCATCTCCTTCGGGAGACCGACCTGTCGGCACCGGGCACGCGAACCCTCGAGCCCGCTCTGCGGCACGCTCTCGGCATCGCCCCGGCGGGGGAACGAGTACCAGGCTCCGATTGCACCGAGCGCGAGGAGGAAGAGGCAGACCAGCGTGAAGGCCGCGTTGGCCGCGCCGACACCGTCGGGCGGCACGCTCGCCGCGAGCACCGCGTCGCCGAGCCCGGGCGGTAGCAGCGCGGTGAGAAGCGTCAGCGCGATGGCGAGACTGATGACGTTGCCGGTGTTCTGCAGCATCAGGCGCGTGGCGTTGACGACGCCGAGCGCCTCCTCGGGGGCGCGCTCGAGCAGGACCGTCGCGTTGGTCCCGATGAACAGACCGGTCGCCAGACCGACGATCGCCAGTGTCGCCATGACCAGCCAGGTCAGCTCCAAGTGGATCGCGAGGGCGACCAGGGCGACGCCACACGTACCCACCACCGATCCGCCCGACATGATCTGGTGCGGCGTCCAGCGGCGGGAGAGTCGGCCGAGGGCGAGCGAGGCGAGGATCATCCCGACCGGCATCGGCAGCAGCATCACCCCCGCGGTGCCCGGGGCGACGCCGACGACGCTCTGGAAGTAGAGGCTGGCCAGGACGATCAGCGGGAACCTCCCGGCACCCGTGAAGAAGCCCGCGAGGAACAGCTTCCCGACACGGCGCAGCACGGCGACGTCGAGTACGGGCGCCGCCGCGCGCCGTTCGACGACGAGCAGGACCGGGACGAGGAGCAGCGCGCCGACAGTGCATCCGACCACCAGGGGATGGAGCCAGCCGAGGTCGGTCAACGAGGTGATCCCGAGCGTCAGCATCACCACGCCGACCATGATCACCAGGTTGCCGGGGAGGTCGAGACCGGTGGCGCGCTTGTCCACCGCAGGACGTGGCAGCAGCACCTGTCCCGCCGCGAGCGCGATCAGGCAGACCGGCACGTTGAACCAGAACACCCACTGCCAGCCGACGTGGTCGACGATCAGCCCACCGAGCGTCGGTCCGACCAGGCTGGCGGTCGGGAAGGACGCGGCGTACAGGCCCATCGCCCCTCCCAGGGAAGAGCGTGGGAAGGCCTGATGGATGAGGGTGGCGCCGTTGCCGATGAGCACGGCGCCGCCGACGGCCGCGACCACCCGGAGCCCGATGAGCACCTCGACGTTCGGGGCGAAGCCGGCCAGCAGGCTCGCCAGCGAGAAGAGGACCAACCCGCCCAGGTACAGGCTCCGCTGCCCCCAGGCGTCGCTGAGCCGGCCGAAGAGAAGCAGGCACGCGGTGTTCGCGACCATGTAGGAGAGCAGGAGCCAGCTGCCCTCGACCGAGCTCGCCCCGAACTCCCTGGTCAATGTCGGCAGGGCGACGTTGAGCGAGCTCGCGTTGAGCGCCATCACCGCGCTGACCAGGCAGACGACGATGAGGGTGGAACGCGCGGCGGTCGTCACTTCGGTCGGTTCAGACCCGCTCATGCCACCTCCTGCACCGTCGCACGCGGTGCCGTCGGCGTCGTACGTCACGGCACGACGCTGCGCCGAGCGGGGCGTCGAGAGAAGAAAGTCCGATATCCGGATTGTGACCCTTGACACACCCGTTTGGCGACCCAATGATGAATCTCATCCTAGAGCGTGATTCTAGATTGAGCCACCAACTTCGGCGACCGACACCCGGTCGCGGTAACGAACGGGAGGGTCCGATATGAGAGCACCGACTGGGTCCGCGAATGAGCCGCTTCTGCGCATCGAGGACCTCCACGTGGAGTTTCGGACCGGGGCCGGTCCGGTTGAGGCGCTCAACGCCGTCGACCTCTGGATCGATGCGGGCGAGACCGTCGCCGTCGTCGGCGAATCCGGCTCCGGGAAGAGCGTCACCGCACTCGCCGTCCTGGGCCTGCTGGGCAACGGCCGGGTCAGCGGCGGGCGGATCGTCTGGGACGGCAAGGACATCACCGGCGCCTCCAACCACGACATGCGCACGGTCCGGGGCAACGACATCTCGGTGATCTTCCAGGACCCGATGACCTCGCTCGACCCGCTCTTCACGATCGGCCATCAGCTCGTCGAGGCTTACCGGATCCACCACGACGTCTCGAAGCGGGAGGCCCGCGAACGCGCGATCGAGCTGCTCGACCTCGTCGGAATCCCGGAGCCCGCGACCAAGTTCAAGGCGTATCCACACCAGCTCTCGGGCGGCCAGCGGCAGCGGGTCATGATCGCCGGCGCGCTCGCCTGCGACCCCCGGCTGCTGATCGCCGACGAGCCGACGACGGCGCTCGACGTCACCGTCGAGGCCCAGGTCCTGGCGCTGATCCGCGACCTCCAGGTCCGGACGGGTGTCGGCCTGATGCTGATCACCCACGACATGGGCGTGGTCGCCGAGATGGCGGACCGCGTGGTGGTCTTCTACGCCGGACAGGTGGTCGAGACGGGCACGGCCGACGAGGTCCTCGACCGGCCGCAGCACCCCTACACCCAGGCCCTGCTCCATGCGATCCCGCGGCGTGACACGCCGCGCGACCAGGAGATGCCCGCGATCCCAGGCGCCGTCCCCGCGCTCAACGAGATGCCGAGCGGCTGCCGCTTCGTCACCCGCTGCACCGAGGCGGGTCCGGAGTGCGAGGCACCACAACCCCTGCGCGAACTCCGGAGCCGTCAGGTCCGCTGCTGGCGTCCTGACGAGGATCGCGGTGTCCTCGCGCCGATGGCGGAGGTGGCCCGATGATCGTCCCCGATGCCGGCACCCTCGTCGAGGCACGCGGCCTCGTCAAGCATTTCGGCGACGGCAAGGGCCTCTTCACTCCCCAGCGTCCGCCGGTACGCGCCGTCGACGGCGTCTCCCTGACCATCAGGCGCGGCGAGACCCTCGGTCTGGTGGGCGAGTCGGGCTCGGGCAAGTCGACGCTCGGGCGCCTGATCCTCCGGCTGATCGAGCCCACCAGCGGCTCGGTCACCTTCGACGGCCAGGACATCGCCCAGCTGTCCAGGAGCAGGCTGACCCAGCTGCGCAAACGCATGCAGCTCGTCTTCCAGGATCCGCTCAGCTCGTTCAACCCGCGGATGACCATCGCGCAGGTGCTGACCGAGCCCATGGTGGTGCACGGGATGGGCGACCGGTCCGGCCGGATCAAGCGCGCGAAGGAACTGCTCGACCTGGTCGGCCTCCCCTCCTTCGCCCTCGAGCGCTATCCCCATCAGTTCTCCGGCGGCCAGGCCCAGCGGATCGGGATCGCCCGGGCGCTCGCCACCGATCCCGACCTCATCGTCTGCGACGAGGCCGTCAGCGCCCTCGACGTCTCCGTCCAGGCACAGGTGCTCAACCTGCTCAAGGAGGTGCAGCGCGAGCTCGGGCTCTCCTACCTCTTCATCGCGCACGACCTCAACGTGGTGCGCTACATCTCCGACCGCGTCTGCGTGATGTACCTCGGCAAGCTCGCCGAGGTGGCACCGGCCGACGACATCAGCGAACGACCGAGGCATCCCTACTCCCAGGCCCTGATGGCGTCGATCCCCTCCCCCGACGCCCATCACCAGCTGCGTACGCCGCTCGCCGGCGAGATCCCGAGCCCCCGGCGTCCGCCGTCGGGCTGCCGGTTCCATCCGCGCTGCGGCCAGAGCGTCGACGGCTGCGACCGCGACGAGCCGGAGCTGCTGACCATCGGCAGCAGCGGCGACGACCCCAGTGTCGCCTGCCACCTCTTCGACCCCACTCACACGAGGTGATCGCATGCTTCTCTATGCCGGACGGCGCCTGACCTACGGCCTGCTCGTCCTCGCGCTGGTCGCGACCCTGGTCTTCCTCATCATCCGACTGATCCCCGGCGACGCCGTACGTCTCCAGCTGGCCGACGCTCCCGGAGTCACCCAGGCTCAGATCGACCAGCGCACGGCAGAGCTCGGCCTGGACAAGCCGATCCTGACCCAGTTCGGCCACTTCGTGAGCGGGCTGGCTCAGGGGGACCTCGGCGACTCGTTCGACGACGAGCGCCCCGTCACGACCAAGATCCTCGAGCGGCTTCCCGCCACCCTCGAGCTCGGTCTGCTCGCCATCCTCTTCGGCATCCTGCTCGGTGTCCCGTTCGGCATGCTCTCGGCGATCCGGCATCACAGCGCCGTCGACAACGTCATGCGCTTCCTGGCGGTGATCGGCATGTCGCTGCCGAACTTCTGGCTGGCGCTCCTGTTGATCACCTTCCTGGCCCTCTGGTTCGGCTGGTCCCCACCGCTGGTCTACGCCTCCCCCACCGAGAACCTCGGCCAGAACCTCATCCACATGCTGCTCCCGGCGATCGCCCTCGGCGCCGCGACCATGGCCAGCATCGCCCGCATGCTCCGGTCCTCGCTCCTGGAGGTGCTCGGCTCCAACTTCATCCGCACCATCCGCTCCCGCGGCGCCTCCGAGCGGGTGGTCGTGCTCAAGCACGCCGGCCGCAGCTCGCTGATCCCGGTCTTCACCGTGCTCGGCCTCCAGGTCGGCCACATCCTCGGCGGCACCGTCATCCTCGAGCGGATCTTCGCCATCCCTGGCATGGGCTCGCTCATCTTCGAGGCGGTCGGGCAGCGCGACTACCCCGTCATCCTCGGCTGCGTCATCTTCTACGGCGCCATCTTCATCCTCGTCAACGTCGTGGTCGACCTGCTCTACGCGGTGATCGACCCCCGGATCCGGTACGAAGGAGCCTCCGCATGAGCATCGCCGTCTCCGGCACCGCGCGTGCCGCCCGCCGGCCACGCACCCGCCACGGCCTGGTCCGGTTCACCACGGAACAGCCCCTCGGAGCCATCGCGCTCTTCCTGATCACGCTCTTCGTCGTGGTCGCCGTCCTCGCCCCCTGGATCGCTCCGTACGACCCGCTCGCCCAGGACCGGGTCAACATCCTGACCTCCCCCGGCGTCGGCGGCCATCCCGCCGGCACCGACGAGCTCGGCCGCGACGTGCTGAGCCGGTCCCTCTACGGTGCCCGCACCTCGCTGCTGATCGCGGTCGCGACGCTCGCCCTCGGCGGTGCGATCGGGCTGGTCATCGGCGTCGTGTCCGGCTACTTCGGCGGCACCTGGGTCGACTCGATCCTGCAGCGGGTCATGGACGCGCTGATGGCGATCCCGTCGATCGTGCTGCTGCTGTTCGTGGCGGCGCTGCTCGGCCCGAGCGTACGCAACACCGTGATCGCGCTGAGCCTGCTCGTGATCCCCTCGATCAACCGCGTCGCCCGCGGCGAGATGCTCCGCATCCGCGAGGAGCCGTACGTCGAGGCAGCACGTTCGGTCGGATGCAGCACCCCACGCATCCTGATCCGCTACGGGCTGCCCAACCTGATGGCTCCGCTGTTCGTGATGGGCTCGCTGCTCTTCGCGGTCATCCTGATCGCCGAGTCGGCGCTCAGCTTCCTGGGCATCGGCACCCCGCCGCCGACACCGTCGTGGGGCCGGATGCTGAGCGAGGGCCGCAGCCAGCTCGAGATCGCCCCGTGGATGACCGTCGTCCCGGGCCTGATCCTCTCCCTGTCCGTCCTGGCGTTCAACCTGCTCGGCGACGCCATGCGCGACTTCCTCGACCCCAAACAGCGCCGCTAGCCCCATCCCACCCAAGGAGTCCGTGATGTCACATCCCATGCCTCGTCCGAAGAGATCACAGGCCGCCGGTGCGGTCCTCGCCGCAGCCTGCCTCGCCCTGACCGCCGCCTGCGGCGGAGGCGGCGCCGCGTCCGGGAAGGGCAAGATCGTCGAGGATGCCGGGCCGCCCCAGGACGGCGGCATCCTGCACACGGCCGCCACCGCCGACGCACCTTCGCTGGACATCCAGAAGGAGGCGTCCTACATGACCCACGTCGCCGTCGGCACGGTCTACAGCCGGCTGGTCGCGCCGAAGACCGGCAAGGACATCGAGTACGGCTCGAGCGAGCTCGAGGGCGACCTGGCCGAGAAGTGGTCGAAGTCGGCGGACCTGAAGACCTGGACCTTCGACCTCCGCCAAGGCGTGAAGTTCCACGACAAGCCGCCGGTCAACGGTCGCGAGCTCACCTCGGCCGACGTCAAGTGCACGGTCGACCGGATCAAGAGCCTGCCCGGCCACCAGCTCGGGCTGGTGGCCAACGTGGCGAAGCTGGAGACCCCCGACCCGTACACCGTGGTCTTCAAGCTGGGTTCGGCCAACACCGCCTTCGACCAGACGATGGCCAACCCGTTCATGGCGATCCTCCCCTGCGAGGGCACCTCGGGCGAGTTCAACCTGGCCGAGGACGCCATCGGCACCGGCCCGTTCGTGCTGAAGAGCTGGAAGCGCGACCAGGAGCGCGTGATGGAGAAGAACCCCGACTACTTCATCGAGGGCCTCCCCCACCTGGACGGCATCCAGACCACCGTGCTCCCCGACGCCCAGGCCCAGATCGCGGCGCTGCGCAGCGGCAAGCTCGACATGATCTCCTCGCTGTCCACCGAGAAGCGGCAGGTCGACCAGCTCCTCAACCAGATCGAGGGGCTGCAGCTGCGTACGGAGAAGGGCATCACCCAGACCCGGGTCTTCATGAACGCGAAGAGCGGGCCCTTCAGCAAGCTCGGCGTCCGCCTCGCGGTCGCGCACGCGATCGACAAGGAGGGGATGATCAAGGCCCTGCGCTCGGGCGGGACGCTCACCGGACCGATCACCCCGACGCTGTTCGGCGCCCTGCCCCAGGACGAGGTCGACGAGCTGCTGGCGTACGACCCCGACAAGGCCAAGGAGCTGCTGACCGAGGCCGGCTACCCGAACGGCTTCTCGGCCGAGCTGGTGGCCACCGACGGCTACGGCGAGACCATCCTGCGCGAGGCCCAGTGGATCCAGGAGGATCTCGGCAAGATCGGCATCGAGCTGACCATCGACCAGCAGGACTACGCCACCTACGTCAGCTCGACCTGGCCCGAGACGAAGTACGACATCATGTACGGCCTGCAGACCCCGATGCTGACCGCCGACGAGTACCTCACCTCGGAGTACACCAGCACCGGCACCCGCAACTGGTCCCTGGTGGACGACCCCGAGCTCGACAAGATGGTCGCCGCCCAGCGGGTCATCACCGACGAGGCCGAGCGTGAGAAGGCGCTGCAGGACATCGAGCGCTACATCATGGAGAACGTCTCCACCCCGCTGCCGCTGTACGCCTACGACACCCAGACGCTGTACTCCGGCAAGGTCCACGACTACCACCCGCACCCGGACTACTCCTCGCGCGAGCTCCAGAACGTCTGGATGGAGCAGGAGTGAGCCAGGGCCAACGCGCGCGGGACGACTCCTGCGGAGTCGATGCGATCTGGGACGTCGGCGGGGCGCCGCCGAGACCCGAGGAGCCGGTGGAGGTCACCCCGGGCGTCCACCTGCTGCTCGCCCCGAACGCCAACCACTGGACGTACGAGGGCACCAACACCTGGATCGTCGTCGGCGATCGTCGGGCGGTGGTCATCGACCCCGGTCCGACGGATCCCGGCCATCTCGACCGGATCGACGAGGTGGTCCGCGCTGCCGGAGCCCGCGTCGAGACCGTTCTGCTCAGCCATCATCACGGCGACCATTCGCAGGCCGCCCACGCCGTGGCCGAGCGCTGGCGGGCCGCCATCCGGCCCCGGGTCCAGCAGGGGATCATCCCCGACGGGACCCGTCTCGACCTGGGCCGGCGCACCGAGATCCGTACGCTCACCACGCCCGGGCACACCGCCGACGGGGTGAGCTTCGCGCTCGGCGGGCGCCGGGTGATGCTCACCGGCGACACCGTGCTGGCCCGGTTCAACCCCTACATCTCGCACCCCGACGGCACCATCGCGGACATCCTCGCCTCGATGGCCCGGATCGCCGACCTGGTCGACGACGACTGGGTCCTGCTCCCGGGGCACGGGCCGGCGGTGCGCGAGCCCACCACGTACCTGCACGCACGGATGGCGGACCGGCAGCGCCGGATCGACCAGGTCGCCGGGCTGCTGGCCGACGGCGTGGACCGCGACCAGGTGACCGACCACGTCTACGCCAAGGTCGACGACCAGCGTCGTCCGGCCGCCCGGGCCTCGGTCGAGGCCATCCTCCACTACCTCGACACCCGTGCCCTCCGGATGCGGGAGAAAGGCAGCACCGTATGACCACGATCCCCGAGGTGTCGCCGGAGGCGCGTTTCGCGCCGCGGGCGACGCCGGAGACCCAGCCCTACTGGGACGCCACCGCCGCTGGGCGCCTCGACCTGCCGAGGTGCCGCCCCTGCGATCAGATCTTCTTCTACCCGCGCTCGTCGTGCCCCGCGTGCGGCTCCACCGACCTCGAGTGGGTGACCTGCTCGGGCCGGGGCCGGCTGCACTCCTACGTCGTGTCCCACCGTCCCGCTCCGGGCTTCCCGGTGCCGACCGTGATCGCCGTGGTCGAGCTCGACGAGGGCCCACGGATGATGACCAACATCGTCGACGCGGAGCCGAACGCCCTCGAGCTCGACATGCCGGTCCAGGTCCGCTTCGAGCAGCGTACGGGCGCTGCCGTGCCCGTCTTCGCTCCCGTGAAGGAGTACGCCCGATGAGCCGCGACGTCGTCATCATGGGTGCCGCCGAGACCGACATCGGCAGGCTCCCCACCACCTCCACCCTCGAGCTGCACGTCGAGGGCGCGCGCCGGGCCCTGGCCGACGCGAACCTGACCAAGGACCAGGTCGACGGCATCGCCTCCGTCTCCGTGCCCGGACCGATCCAGGTCGCCCACAGCCTCGGGATCACCCCGACCTACATCGACGGCACCGGCGTCGGCGGCTCCTCCTTCCTCTTCCACGTACGCCACGCGACGGCCGCGATCAAGGCGGGCTACGCCGACGTCGTGCTGGTGACCCACGGCGAGTCCGGCCGGTCCCGGGTGGGCGCGCCGACACACCCTCGCGCCACCGACTCGGTGATGGCGCAGTTCGAGATGCCGTACGGCATCGTCGGCCCGCCGACGAGCTTCACCGTGCCGGCGCGCCGGTTCCTGCACGAGACCGACAACACCCTCGAGCAGCTCGCCGAGGTGGCGGTCGCCCAGCGGCGCTGGTCCTCCCGCAACCCGCGGGCGATGTTCCGGGACGAGGTCACCGTCGACGACGTCCTCGGCGCCAAGATGATCGCCGACCCGTTCACCCTGCTGATGTGCTGCCTGGTCACCGACGGCGGTGGCGCTCTGGTCATCGCCTCCCGCGAGTTCGCCGAGGCTCACGGGAGCGACAAGCCGCTGGTCCACATCCTCGGCACCGGAGAGGCCGCGACCACGCCGCTGATCTCGCAGATGGAGGACATGACCCGCTGCAAGCAGTTCACGCTCTCCAGCCAGGCGGCGTTCAAGGAGTCGAGCACCTCCCCGTCCGACATCGACCACCTGATGATCTACGACGCCTTCGCCCACGTCCCCCTCTACGGGCTGGAGGACATGGGCTTCGTCGGCCGCGGGGAGTCGGGTGCGTTCGTCGCCGACGGGCACACCTCCCCCGGCGGCCGGCTGCCGATGAACACCAACGGCGGCGGCATGTCCTACACCCACACCGGCATGTACGGGATGTTCGCGATCCAGGAGTCCGTACGCCAGCTTCGCGGCGAGGCCGCCGCGCAGGTCGACGGTGTCGCCACCAGCCTGGTGCTCGGCAACGGCGGCATGTTCATGAGCGCGGCGACCCTGATCCTCGCCAACCAACGCTGACCCCCACCCACACAGAGACAAGGAGCTGACATGGCGAACACCGACCGCCAGGTAGTCATCATCACCGGAGCCGGCCGAGGTCTCGGCCGCGCCCATGCCCTCGAGTTCGCCCGTCGCGGCGCCGCCGTGGTCGTCAACGACCTCGGGGCTGGGCTGGACGGCACCGGCAAGGCCGACGATCCCGCCCAGCAGGTGGTCGAGGAGGTGATCGCGGCCGGAGGAGAGGCGATCGCCAACGGCAGCGACATCAGCGACCCCGAGGGCGCGCAGAAGCTCTTCGAGGAGGCCCTCAGCCAGTGGGGCAAGGTCGACGTGCTGGTCAACAACGCCGGCATCCTGCGCGACCGGATGCTGGTGAACATGTCCATCGACGAGTGGGACGCGGTCATCAAGGTGCACCTGCGCGGCACCTTCGCCCCGATGAGCGTGGCCGCCCAGCACTGGCGCGAGCTGGCCAAGAGGGGCGAGGACGTCGACGCCCGGATCATCAACACCACCTCGTCCTCGGGCATCTACGGCAACCCGGGCCAGATCAACTACGGCGCCGCCAAGGCGGGCATCGCGGCGATGACGGTCATCGCCGCCCAGGAGCTGCGCCGCTACGGGATCACGGTCAACGCGATCGCCCCGGCCGCGCTCACCCGGATGACGGAGAACCTCAACCCCGACCGGCCGCAGGTCGCCGAGGGCGAGTGGAGTCCGGGCGCCCCGGAGAACGTCTCCCCGGTGGTCGCCTGGCTGGCCTCGCCGAACGCGCGCCACGTGACCGGCCGCGTCTTCAACGTACGCGGAGGGCACGTGAGCGTGGCCGAGGGCTGGGTCGCCGGCCCGACCGAGGAGAAGGACGGCCCGTGGACCGTCGACGAGCTCGACGTTGTGCTGCCCAGCATGATCGCGGAGGCGCGCGCCAACTCGCTCACCAGCGGAAGGACGCCCGAGCGATGAGCCTGGACCCCTCCGTCATCGGCGTACGCTCCGACCCCCAGCCACGCTCCTGGACCAGCGCCGACACGCTGCTGTACGCCCTCGGCGTGGGCGCGGGACACGACGACCCGCTGGCCGACCTGCGCTACACCAGCGAGCACGGCGACGACACCTGCGCGGAGCAGAAGGTGCTGCCGACCTTCGGCGTCATGGTCACCTGGGGCTCCAGGGGTGGCCGGAAGATGGGCGACTTCGACCCGGCCATGCTCGTCCACGCCGAGCAGGAGGTGGTCCTGCACCGGCCCCTGACCGCCGGGGGGACCGTCTCGCTCACCACGCAGGTCACCGGCATGTTCGACAAGGGCTCGGGTGCCCTGGTCACCAGCGAGGCCGAGGCGGTCGACCCCGCCACCGGCGAGGCCGTGGTGACCACCCGGAGCTCGGTGTTCATCCGGGGCGAAGGAGGCTTCGGCGGCGATCCCGGGCCGAAGGCCGCCTCACCGATCCCCGATCGCGACCCCGACGAGGTGGTGACGATGCCGACCTGGCCCGGCCAGGCCCTGCTCTACCGGCTGAGCGGCGACCGCAACCCACTCCACTCCGACCCGCGATTCTCAGCGCGCGGCGGCTTCGAGCGCCCGATCCTGCACGGCCTGTGTACCTACGGGGTCACGGGGCGGGCCCTGGTCCGCACCGTCGCCGGCGGCGACGGGGACGCGATGGCGTCGATGAGCGGTCGCTTCTCCTCGCCGGTGCTGCCCGGCGAGAGCCTCCAGGTCGCGATGTGGCGCGTCGGGGACGACGTGACCGCCTTCCAGACCAGGAAGGAGGACGGCACCGTGGTCATCGACCGCGGACTGGCCACCTGGCGCTGATCTTCGACGGTCCCCGGGCGCGGGACCTACTCCGCCGCCTGCGGCGCGCCTTCGGCGACCTCTCCGTCGAAGAGCCGCTGGGCGAGCGCGATCGCGTGCCGGGCGACCCTGCGCGCCTGGCGCTTGGTCTCGCACGCGGCCGTCATCCGGGCTGCCTCACCGATGAGCGCGGTCAGGATCGCACCGAGCAGCTGGTCCTCGTCGCTGCCACCGAGACCGAGGACCTGCAGGTTGCGGCGGATCCACTCGATGTTGCGGCGGCGGCGCATCACCTCGAACCCGGGCGGTCCGTCGCCGGCGTAGAAGACCGGCAGCAGCTCGCGGTCCTCCCACACGGCGTCGAGGTAGGCCAGGGCACCGGCCTCGAACTGGTCGCGGGGCGACTCGACCCCGCTCTTGCGCGTCTTCGCCACACTCGCGGCGGCCGCGGCGGCCAGCCGGTCGACGTACTCCTCCCACAGGGCGAGGTAGAGCTGCTCCTTGCCACCGAAGTGGTGATACACGCTGCCGACGCTGGAGTCGGCGCGGGCGACGACGTCGGAGACGCTGGCCACGGTGTAGCCCTTCTCGGCGAAGACCTCCCGAGAGGCGTCCAGGAGCTGGCGGCGCGTCTCCTCGGTCCTGGCCCAGCGACGCCCCGCAGGGCGTTGCGAATCGACCTCTAGCGCCATCGTCCACTCCTCGTCGTAGTCCCGAGATCTTCCCACAATATGCGCAATTCCTCTTGACGACGAACCGCTACTGCGTGACTCTTCTCATAGTCCATTCTAGAAAATGATTCTAGAAACTCACTCTAACCGAAGGAGCGGGCAATGATCGACTTCGCGCTGGAAGAAGAGCATCGAGCGGTCAAGGTGGCGGTGCGCCAGTTCGTCACCAAGGAGGTGATGCCACTGGAGGACCAGGTGCTCCTCAACGAGCGGAACGGCCGGCCGGCGCTGGAGCCGGGCCAGCTCAAGGACCTGCAGGCAAAGGCCCGCAAGTACGGCTACTGGGGCATCAACACTCCGGAGGAGTACGGCGGCATGGCCGCCGGTGCCGTGATGTCGGCGATCATCGCCGGTGAGTCCGGTCGCACCTTCGTGCCGTTCCGCTTCGGCGGCAGCGCGGACAACATCCTCTACGCCGGCACCGAGGAGCAGAAGCAGGAATACCTCATCCCCACCATCGAGGGCGAGCGCCGTAGCTGCTTCGCCATCACCGAGCCCGGCGCCGGCTCCGATGCACGTAGCATCCGGACCCGGGCGGTCCGCGACGGCGACGACTGGGTGATCAACGGCGAGAAGATCTTCATCACCAACGGCAACGAGGCCGACTTCGTGATGGTCTTCGCCGTCACCGACCCCGAGAAGGGCGCCGACGGCGGCGTCACCTGCTTCCTGGTCGACCGGGCGATGGGCTGGGAGTCCACCCCCATCCCGACCATGGGCGAGTGGGGCCCGGCGGCACTGAGCTTCCAGGACGTCCGGGTCCCGCACGACCACATCCTCGGTGAGGAGGGCAAGGGCTTCGAGCTGGCCATGCAGTGGATCGGCAACGGTCGCTTCATGATCCCGGCCGGGGCCATCGGCGCCGCGGAGCGGATGCTCGAGATGGCGATCGAGCATTCCAACAACCGGCACTCGATGGGCCAGCCGATCGCGGACTATCAGTTCATCCAGGGCCACATCGCCGACAGCGCCGTCGAGCTGGAGGCCGCCCGCTGGCTGACCCTCCACGCCGCGTGGCAGGTCGAGAACAAGGTGGACGCCCGGCACGCCTCGTCGATCGCGAAGCTGTACGGCACCACCATGGCCAACCGTGTCGTCGACCGGGTCCTCCAGATCCACGGTGGCATGGGCTACACCAAGGAGCTCCCGCTGGAGCGCTGGTACCGGGAGCTGCGCCTGCTCCGCATCTTCGAGGGCACCGACGAGATCCAGCGCCGTACGATCGCGCGAAACCTCCTCAAGGGCCACGTCAAGGTGGGAGCGTCGTTGGCATGAGCGAGCTCGACGCCGACCGTCTGCAGGAGTTCTTCAGCCCGAAGTCGGTCGCCCTGGTGGGGGCGACCGACAAGTCGGGCTGGTCGACGAGCACCTACAACAACCTTCTCCAGCACGGCTTCTCCGGGGACGTGCACCTGGTGAACCCGAAGACGCCCGTCGTCCACGGCGTCGAGACCCACCGGAGCCTCTCCGAGATCCCCGGACCCGTCGACCTCGCGTACGTCATGACGCCCATCGAGGTGGTGCCGCGGGTGCTCGAAGAGGGCGCTGCCCGCGGCATCCGCAACTACGTCGTCCTCACCGCCGGCTACGGCGAGGTCGGCGGTGAGGGCACCGTCCGCGAGCAGGAGGTCGCGGACCTCGCCCGCAGGCACGACCTGATCGTCCTCGGGCCCAACGGCAACGGGTTCATCAACGCGGCCGACTCGATCACGCCGTACGGCCTGCCGATCCCCCCGCCGCTCCTGGGCGGGTCGGTCGGGGTCGTGCTGCAGAGCGGTGCGCTGGCCAGCAACGTGCTGGCCTTCGCCCAGGCACGCAACATCGGCATCTCGCTGCTGGTCTCGATGGGCAACGAGACCGTGATGTCGGTGACCGACGTGATGAACGCGCTCGTCGACTCACCGCACACCAAGGTGATCGCGCTCTTCCTGGAGAGCATCCGCCATCCGGAGGAGTTCACCGAGATCGCCCGGCGGGCGCTGGCCGCGGGCAAGCCGATCGTCGCCCTGAAGATCGGTCGCAGCGTCAAGGCGTCCCGGACCGCGCAGGCCCACACGGGAGCGCTCGTCGGCGACGACAAGACCGTCGACGCCGCCTTCCGCCAGCACGGTGTGATCCGGGTCGGCTCGCTGGAGGACCTGATGGTCACGGCCGGCATGCTGGCCGAGACGGGACCGCTCCCCGGCAACCGGATCGGCGTCGTCACCCCCTCGGGCGGCGCCTCCGAGATCATCTCCGACCGCGCCGAGGACGAGGGACTCGAGCTGCCTGAGTTCGCCGAGGCCACCACGACGGCTCTCCGCGACGTGCTGCCGCCCTTCGCGACACCGAACAACCCCCTCGACGTCACCGGCTACGTGCTGCTCGACCGCCAGCTCATGTCGAAGTCCCTCGAGGTCGTCGCGGCCGACCCCGGTGTGGACGTCATCATGCTGCTGCAGGACATGCCCAGGGCCACGCCCGACTTCGACCTGGCGGTGGAGACCTACCGGCACACCGCCGGGGTCATCCGCTCCTCGCCGAAGCCGGTCGTGATCGTCGGCAACGTGCTCGTCGACGTCAACGAGACCGGCCGGGCGCTGCGGCAGGCGTCCGACTACCCGCAGATAGCCGGCGGCATCGAGCACGGCATGACCGCGCTGGGGCACGCGGTCCGCTGGTCGGAGACCCATCGGCGCCATCAGGCGGGCACCGAGGCGCCGCCATCGGTCGAGGCAGCCGTCCCGGACGGGCTTCCGCCACGCACCGGCACCTGGACCGAGCTCCACGCGGCTCGGTTCCTGGCCGCCAACGGCATCCCGATGGTGCCGTCGCGGGTCGCCACCTCCCCCGAGGAGGCAGCCCGCCTCGCCGAGGAGGTCGGCTTCCCGGTGGTGCTGAAGGCGGCGGCCGACGATCTCGAGCACAAGAGCGACCTCGGCGGCGTGGAGCTCGGGCTGGCCGACGCGGAGGCGGTCGGCAGCGCGGCGACGCGGATCGCCGACGCCCTTGCGACGGCCGGTCACGACGGCTCCACGACCGTGGTCCAGCCGATGCGCTCGAGCGGTACGGAGCTGCTCGTCGGCGTCGTCCGCGACCCGGCCTGGGGCCTCACGCTGGCCGTGGCGATGGGCGGCATCTGGGTGGAGATCCTCGGTGACTCCCAGCTGCGCCTGCTCCCGGTCTCGGAGGCCGAGGCCCGGCGGGCGATCGAGTCGCTGCGCAGCGTCGCCGTCCTCCGGGGCGCTCGCGGGCAGGCACCGGTCGACCTGGACGCCCTGGCCGGCGTGGTCGCCAGGATCGGCGCGATCGCGGTGGCTCTCGGCGACGAGCTCGAGTCGCTCGAGGTCAACCCGCTGCTGGTCTCCGCGGAACGGATCGAGGCGCTCGACGCGCTGATCACCTGGCGGAGCTGACCCGCCTCGCCGGGGCCCCGGGG
>NZ_JBHVKJ010000027.1:0-84827 GCF_042798275.1 Nocardioides sp. NPDC057767
GGAAAGCCCCGCGACGAGGCCGAAGAAGGTGTCCTGGCCGGAGCCGATCCTGACCCGTCGGTCAGCCGCGCAGGCGGCTCATGCTCGGGTCGAAGAGCGGCTCCGGGGTGACCGTCGCCGGGATCCGCTGACCGAAGTACTCGATCTCGACCTGGTCCCCTTCCCCGATCTCCGCCGGAAGGTAGGCGTAGGCGATCGGCTTGCCGATCGTGAACCCGTAGGCAGCGCTCGTGACGTACCCGACCGCGGTCTCCCCCGACAGCACCGGCTCCTTGCCGAGCACCATGGACTTGCCGTCGTCGATCGTGAGGCAGCGAAGGCGGCGAGCCGAGGTCTCCACCGAGCGGCCCTCGAGCGCGGCCTTGCCGACGAAGTCCTCCTTCGCGGTCTTCACCGCGAAGCCGACGCCCGCCTCGTACGGGTCGTGCTCGGTGGTCATGTCGGCACCCCAGGACCGGTAGCCCTTCTCCAGGCGCAGCGCGCCGAACGCCGCCCGCCCGGCGGCGATCACGCCGTGCTCCTGGCCGGCCTCCCACAGGACGTCCCACAGCTTCTGGCCGTTCTCGGCGGAGGCGTAGATCTCCCAGCCGAGCTCACCGACGTAGGACAGCCGCAGCGCCGTCACCGGGATCCCACCGATGGTGGCCCGCTTGCCGCGGAAGTACTTCAGGCCGTCGTTGGTGAAGTCGTCCGCGCTGACCTTGCCGATCAGGTCCCGGGCCAGCGGACCCCACAGGCCGATGCAGCAGGTGCCGCCGGTGGTGTCGCGGACCTCGGCGGTGAGGGCGGGGTCCTCGGCCCGCAGCTTGCGCGCCTCGCGACGGAGATAGGCCAGGTCGACCGGACCGTTGGCGCCGACCTGGTATAGCTCGTCCTCCAGACGGGCGACGGTGATGTCGCTCTTGATCCCGCCCTGCTCGTCGAGGAACAGGGTGTAGGTCACCGCACCGGGCTTCTTGCTCACGTCACCGGTGGTGAGCCGCTGCAGCAGCGTCTCGGCGCCGGGACCGGAGACCTCGAGGCGGCGCAGCGGCGTCATGTCGTACATGGCGACCGCGGTGCGGGTCTTCCACGCCTCGACCGCCGCGATCGGCGAGTGGTAGCGCGCCGACCAGTCGTCGCGCGTCGGTGACTTCCACTCCTCCGGCAGCTCGTCCAGCAGGGCCGCGTTGGCCTCGTACCAGTGCGGTCGCTCCCAGGTCCCGGCCTCGAGGAAGAAGGCACCGAGCTCGACCTGGCGGGCGTGGAACGGGCTGACCCGGATGTCGCGCGGCGACTCCTTGGGCTGCAGCGGGTGCAGGATGTCGTAGATCTCGACGAAGTTCTGCTGCGAGGTCTCGCTGACGTACGCCGGGGCCAGCTGGGTCTCCTCGAACCGGTTGAGCTCGAGGTCGGCGAGGTCGTACTCCGAGCGTCCCGTGGTCAGCACCTCGGCGACCGCGCGGGCGACACCCGCGGAGTGGGTGACCCAGACGGCCTCGGCCACCCAGAAGCCGTCGACCTCGCGGGACTCACCCACGAGCGACCCGCCGTCGGGCGTGAACGAGAAGATCCCGTTGAAGGACGACTCCGCGATCTCCGCATCCTGCAGGCACGGGAGCAGCTTGCGGCACTCGTCCCACGGGCTCTCGAAGTCCTCGGGCGTGAAGTCGAGCCGGGACGGCATGTTGTCGTGGTCGACGTGCTCCGGGGTCGGGCCGAGATCGGAGGCGACGTACGGCATCGGCTTGTGGGCGTACGAGCCGATCCCGTAGCCCTCGCCCCACTCCCGGAAGTAGAGGTCCTGGTCCTGGTGGCGCAGGATCGGCAGGGTCGCGCCGTCGGGCTGGTCGTGCTTGCCCGCCAGGACCGGGACGGGCGTGGTCTTGATGAACTGGTGGGCGAGCGGGAGGAGCGGCACGTCGGTGCCCGCCATCTTCCCGACCTCGACACCCCAGAAGCCGGCGCAGGAGACGACGATGTCGGCCTCGACCACACCGTTCGTGGTCTCGACGCCCGTGACCCGGCCACCCTCCTGGAGGACGCCGGTCACCGCGGTGTGCTCGAGGTAGGTGACGCCGGCCGCCTGCGTACGCTCGATGAGCAGGTCGACGGCACGAGCCGCTCGGGCGAGGCCGTCGGTGGGGATGTGCAGGCCGGCGAGGACCTGCGACTCGTCGATGTGCGGGTAGAGGTCCTTGCACTCGGCCGGGCCGATGACCCGGGCATCGATCCCCCAGGACTTCGCGTAGCCGAGCTTGCGGTAGAGCTCCGCCACGCGGGCCTCGGTGGTGGCGACCTCGAGACCACCGACCTGGTTGAAGCAGTTCAGGCCGTCCTTCTCCAGGCCCATGAACTTCTCCACGGTGTACTTGGCGAACAGGGTCATCGTCTTCGAGGGGTTGATCTGGAAGACGAGACCGGGGGCGTGCGAGGTCGAGCCGCCGGGCAGGCTGAGCGGGCCCTGTTCGATGACCGTGATGTCGGACCACCCGCGGGACACGAGTTCGTCCGCGAGGTTCGTGCCGACGATGCCGGCGCCGATGATGACTGTGCGGGGCGAGACGGTGCTGTCGGAGGACGGCATGAGCAACTCCTGAGCTTTCGGGTGGTTCGGGGTGGGTGGTCAGCGGAAGACGACGGTGCTGGAGCCGTGCATGAGGACGCGGTGCTCGCAGTGCCAGCGGACGGCGCGCGAGAGCGCGAGGCACTCGGCGTCCTGCCCGACATGGGCCAGGGCCTGCGGGGTGTAGGTGTGGTCGACCCGGTTGACCTCCTGCTCGATGATCGGGCCCTCATCGAGGTCGGCGGTGACGTAGTGGGCGGTGGCCCCGACGAGCTTCACGCCGCGGGCGTGCGCCTGGTGGTAGGGCTTGGCACCCTTGAAGCCCGGCAGGAACGAGTGGTGGATGTTGATCGCGCGTCCCTCGAGCTGGCGGCAGAGGTCGTCGGAGAGGATCTGCATGTAGCGGGCGAGCACGACCAGGTCGATCTCGTACTCGTCGACCAGGTCGAGCATGCGCTGCTCGGCCTGCGGCTTCGTCTCCGGCGTGATCGGGATGTGGATGAACTCCAGCCCGGCCGCCTCGGCCATCGGCCGGAGGTCCTCGTGGTTGGAGGCGACGACGGCGATCTCGGCACCCAGGGTCCCGCCGCGCCACCGGAAGATGAGGTCGTTGAGGCAGTGACCGAACTTGGAGACCATCACCAGCAGCCGCGGCTTGCGCTCGTCGTGGAAGGTGAACGACATGTCGAACCGGTCCGCGATCGGACCGAACGCGGCGGTGAGCTCATCGACATCGGCCCCGTCGGCGGAGGCGAACGCGGTCCGGAGGAAGAACAGCTCGCCCATCCGGTCGTCGTGCTGCTGGTGCTCGAGGATGTCGAACCCGCGGTCGTAGAGGAAGCTCGTGACCGCCTGCATGATCCCCGGACGCTCCTGGCACGAGAGCGTGAGCACGTTGGTCGTCGCTGTGGAGGCGGCGGTCGCCACGGGCGCAACAGCGGTCGAGCTGGGAGGACTGATGGTCATGCTGGGCTCCTGAATGCCGGTAATGATACACAACTCATATATCAGAATGATCGTAGAACGGCTCTCAGAGCGCCGTCAAGGGTCGCGGCTATCCGATGACTGCCGAGGCGAGGTCCGGCTCAGGCAGGCGGCCGGTAGCGGTAGCCGACGCCACGAACGGCCGCGATCGGCGAGGCGTCACTTGCCCAGCCGAGCTTGCGACGCAGCCGGAGCACCGCGAACTTGACCCGCTCCGGAGCGATCCCGGTCGGGTCGTCCCACACCTGCTCCAGCAGCTGGCTCGGTGAGAGCACGGCGCCGGCGTGCTGGACCAGAACGTTGAGCAGCCGGAACTCGGTGCGCGTGAGGTCGACCGGCCGTCCCCCGACCTCGACCTGCCGGATCCGGCGGTCGATGCGGACGACACCGTCGTCGTACACCCCCGACCCGATGCGGTCCGCCGTTCGCCCGGTCGCCCGCGCACGACGCAGCAGCGCCTCGACACGCGCCAGCAGCTCGTTGTTGTTGAACGGCTTGGTGAGGTAGTCGTCGGCGCCACCCCGGAGGCCGCGGACCTTCTCCGACTCCTCGCCGTGGGCGGTCAGCATCAGGATCGGTACGTCGGCGAAGTCGCGCACTCGCTCGAGCACCGTCCAGCCGTCCATCTCTGGCAGCCCCACGTCCAGGACCACCAGGTCCGGCCGCACATCGTGCACCGTACGAAGCCCGACCCGGCCGTTCGTCGCCAGCTCGAAGCCGTAGCCGCCGCGCTCGAACAGCATCCGTAGGGCGAGCGCGATGTCCGGCTCGTCCTCGATGGCGAGGATCCTGGTCATCGGGCCTCCCGGGCCAGCGGTACGGTCACCCGCACCGTCGTGCCGCGGTCCTCGGCGCTCTCGACCGCGAGTGATCCGTGGTGCAGCTCGATGATCGTCTTGCAGATCGCCAGACCGAGCCCGCTGCCCGACAGCCGCCGCCGGACGGCGTTCGAGCCCCGGATGAAGGTATCGGTGACGGCGGGCACCTCCTCGTCCGGAATCCCGATGCCGGTGTCGGTCACCTCGATCGTCCACCGGGCCGCACCACATCCGGCGCGGACCGCCACCGATCCCGGGGACATGGTGAACTTCACGGCGTTGCTCAGCAGGTTGTCGAGCACCTGGCGAAGACGCGTCGGGTCGCCGGTCACCGGCGGACCGCCGGCGATGTCGGCGGTCATGGTCAGTCCGCCCCGATCCGCCTCGGGTCGGTGGTCTGCGACCGCCAGGCGCACCAGCTCGGACACGTCGACGGCCGACTCGTGGATCGGGAGGGTGTGCCGCTCGAGCTGGGTGATCAGCTGCAGATCGTCGACGAGTCTCGTCAGCCGCTCAGCGTTGCGTACGACGGCATCGACGGCGGTCCGCTGTCGCTCCGTGAGGGAACCGGAGGCCGGGTCGCGCAGCATCTCGGTGAAGCTGGCCACCGCCGTCAGCGGCGTACGCAGCTCGTGGGAGACGGCGGCCACGAAGTGGTTCTTCAGCTCTGCCGCCTCGGTCAGCACCCGGTTCCGCTCGCGGAGCTCGTGCTGAGTGGTGGCGATCTCGGTGACGTCTCGGAAGTACCACAGCGCTCCCAGGTCGGTGTCACCGTCATGGATCGGCACGAAGTCCAGGCTGAGGCAGCGGCCGTTCACCAGCTCGAGGGCGTAGCCCAGGCACGCCTTGCGGAGGGTCGCGATGTCGTCCAGCTGAGCGCGCACCGTGGCTCGCTCGCGGCAGCGCCGGGCCACGGCACCGAGGATCTCCGTGCGGTCGACGTCTGCCCAATCCTCGGCGCTCGTGCGTCCGAAGACCCGCGCGAACGTCTCGTTGGCCAGCACGGTCCGGCCGTCCTCGTCCTCCACCAGTACCGCGGCGTCGAGCTGCCGCACGAGCGCGCGGAGCCGCTTTCCTTCGGTCCGGGAACGGCGCTCGGCGGCCCGCTGGTCGGTCACATCGAGCGCGTACGCGATGACGGCATGTACGCCCGGGACGTCGGCCATGTCGTAGAAGACGGTGTCCATCTCCCGCCATCGACCGTCGGCGGCGAGCACCCGGATGTCGGTCCGCGCCGCCGGCAGCTCGCGGGTCCGCACCGCACGCAACGCGTCGGCCGCGGTGTCGATGTCATCAGGGTGGACCGCGTCCCGCAGGCCGGAGGGCAGCTCGACGTCCGGCGGATAGCCGAGCGTCTCGATGATCGCATCGGAGAGCACCGACCAGGTCCCGTCGAGGCCGATCCGCACCACGACCGACCGTGCGTGCCTCATCAGGGCGGAGTACGCGTCCCCGCCCGGCCCGGATTCCCGGAGCACGGCTTCGGGATCGAGCCGCGCGACATCCTCGACGAACTCCGCAACGTCGTCCGAGTCCGCCGCAGCATCATGGAGCAGAACCGTGGCGCGATCGACGAGTTCGGAGAGGGGATCCGCGCTCGCGCCGGTGCCCGCGTGCTCAGCTGATGGTTCCGTCTCGCGACCCCCTTTGCGTGGTCCCTCCCCACAACAAAGGTGCCACAAACCACGGAAATGCGCAGGAGGAAAGTGGGGATCGGGAGCGGCGTGGGTCCGTTCGGACCGGTGAGGGCTGGACTACCAGCCGGTCGTCCCCAGCAGCACCGCGAACGCGCCGGCAACCAGGAACGGCCCCAGCGGCAGGGCCGAGTCGAGCTTCACCCGTCTGGTCAGCAGCAGCGCCAGACCGAGGATCCCGGAGAGCACGAACGCCAGAGCGCACGCCAGCACGACCGCGGACAGCCCCCACCAGCCGAGGGCGAGACCGAGCAGACCGGCCAGCTTCGCATCGCCGAGGCCGAGCTGGTCGGGGCGGATCAGCACCAGGGCCAGGTAGCCCAGCCCGGCCACCGCCCCACCGGCAAGGACGCCGAGAAGCCGGTGCGGCTCGCCGGAGACGAGAGCCGCGACCGCGAGCAGGCCCGCGAGGATCGGGTACGCCCGCAGCGTCAGCCGGTCGGGCAACCGGTGGACCGCGACATCGATGAACGCGAGCGGGACCGCCAGCAGCGCCAGGAACGCGAACGCGAGCAGCTCGGGACGCGGACCGATCGCGCCCGCGACGGCGCCGGTGAGCGCGGCCGCAATACACTCGACGACACCGGCAGACGGCCCGATCCGGCTCCGGCAGCGCGGGCAGCGGCCGCTCGGGGACAGGAGTGAGCGCCACAGTCGGCCCGAGACCAGCACGGTGGCGCAGCCGGGGCACCGAGTGCGGTCGGGCTCTCCCGACCGAACCGAGAGGCGGAACACCAGCACTCGCAGCCAGGGCGCGGCGAGCGCCCCGCCTGCGGTACCGATCATCGCCATCTCCAGGTGCACGCCTCGACGGTAGAACAGACGGGTCGGCCGGCCCAGGGCTCCGGCGCATAAATGGCCGACCGTCTGCCGGTGGCCCGACAGGTGTCCTCCGAATGCCCGACACGGGTCTACGGATGTCGTCCGACCGCGCTCCAACCCTGGCCGTTCGCCCGCTTCCGGGGACCGCCCCGACCGCGGATCGTTGAGGCATCGGGAGACGTGGGGTCGCCCGAAGCCAGTCCAGGAACTCGGTCCCGGACCCTCACATCAAGGACACAAGGAGTTTCTCATGCTTGCTCTCATCGCATTCGCCCAGAGCTGGTTGGACCGTCGGGTCGAGGACCGCGAGCGCGGTGCCACCGCTGTCGAGTACGGCCTGCTGGTCGGTCTGATCGCAGTCGCGATCGTCGCGACGCTTGCCCTCCTCGGCCCTCGGCTGAACGGGCTTTTCGTGACCGTGCTCAACGCTCTGCCGGGTGGCGGGGCCGCGGCCTGATCCGCAGCAGGGTCGAGGGGCCGGTCAGCCGGCCGGCCCCTCGTCACCTCCTCCGTCCCTTCAGAAAGAGACCCGAATGCCACGCCTCCTCAGTCGCCCCGACCGGGCCGACCGCGGCGCCGCCGCGGTCGAGTTCGCGCTCGTGCTGCCGCTGTTGCTGCTCGTGCTGTTCGGGCTCATCGACTTCGGGCGGGCGCTGAACGCACAGGTCACGCTCACCCAGGCAGCACGCGAAGGCGTACGTCTCGCCGCCCTCGAACAGCCGGGCGCCGCGGACAGGACCCGTGCCGCCGCCGAGCCGCTGACCGGCGTCACCGTCTCGATCACCGCCTGCCCGGCGAACCCGGGGCCGACCGACGACGCGGTCGTCCTCGCGAGACAGAACTTCACCTTCGTCACCCCGATCGAGAGCATCGCCGGCATGTTCGGCGGCGGCGTCGGATCCTCGGTCCAGCTCACTGGTAGAGGAGTCATGCGATGCCTCGGCTGATCGACCGCATCATCGACCGCATCATCGACCGAACCCGGCGGCACGGCGACGACCGAGGAGCGGTGACGACCGTGGTCGCGATCGTCCTCGGCGTCGGACTGCTGCTCGGCATCGGCGCCCTGGTCATCGACACCGGCCAGCTCTACGTCGAGCGGGCCGAGCTCCAGAACGGCGCCGACGCGGCGGCCCTCGCCGTCGCCCAGGACTGCGCGGATGCCGACGGCTGCGCTCCCGATGCCCAGCAGGTGGCCGAGAGGTACGCCGCGGACAACGACGCGAGCGACGGCAAGGCCGATGCGAGCCTGGTGTGCGGACGCACCACCACCGGGTTCCTGGCCCCGTGCCCGGCGGAGGACGCAGTGTCCGACGCGTGCCTGGGCACCCGTCCACCGGCTCCGGGCAACTTCGTCGAGGTCCGCACCACCACCCTGCAGGACGACGACTCGACGGTGCTGCCCCCGGTTTTCGGGCAGATCCTGCTCGGCGACGACTACGACGGCCGCGGCGTGCTCGCCTGCGCCCGGGCCGCCTGGGGCGGTCTGCGGGCAGCCTCCACCCTCCCGCTGACGATCTCGTTCTGCGAGTGGCAGTACGCCACCCAGGACGGCGTCAGCTTCGCTCCGGCCCCGCCGACCGTCGTCGACGGCAGCTACGAGCGCGTCCTGTCCATCAAGGCTGACGGCGGCGACCCGATCCCATGTCCGGGCACCCCCTCGGGCGGAGACCTGCCCGGCGGCTTCGGCTGGCTGGCCGACAGCGACTGCGGCCTGGACGTCGACGTCGACGGGTCGTTCTCGGCAGACCCCGGCGTGTCCGGGGCGAAGTGCGAGGCACTGCTGTCAGCGGCTCGGACCTCCGGAGAGCCCCTGCTCGTCCCGATCTTCGACGTCGCCACGGGGACCGGGAGCAACGGCACGTACCAGATGCGCGGGTTCGCGGCGTTCGTGGTGACGGGCTACGACCTGGCGGGTTTCAAGGCGGCCTCGACCTTGACCGGACGAAGGAAGTGCTCCGCGACCGGTTCCAGCTCCGCCAAGTGCGTCTTCGGCTACTTCACCAAGGACCTCGTCACCACCGCAGGCACCGTGCTCGGCGGGCCCGACATGGGCGCCACGACCGTCCAGGTCATCGGCTGAGCAGACCAGAGAGAAGAGAAGCACCATGAAACGTTCCGTCCTCGTCCTGGGCCTCGCACTGCTGCTCGCGGTGGTGGGCACCACGGCGGTCCTCTGGTACGTCCGGGGCGCGGATGCCCGGGCGATGGCCGGAAAGCAGGCCGTGACCGTGCTCATCGCCGACCAGTCGGTGCCGGCCGGCACCGAAGCCGGCAGGGCCCTCGACGGCGGGCTGCTGAGGACCGAGCAGATGCCTGCGGACACCGTGCCGACGGGCGTACTGAGCGAGATCCCGCCGGACCTCGAGCACCTGGTCGCCGTCGGAGACATCGCGCCCGGCCAGCTGGTGCTGCGCTCGATGTTCGGTGAGGACCGGCCCAGCTCGTCGGGCCTGGCCATCCCGGACGGCAAGGTCGCTGTCACCGTCGCACTCGGCGTGACCCAAGAGGTCGCGGGCTATGTGACGGCCGGCTCCGAGGTGGCGGTGTTCGACACCTACACCGAGCGTGACCGGGAGGGCCGGGCTACCGGTGACGGCCTCCCCAAGAGGCGCGACGACGTCCAGATCACCCGGGTGCTGCTACCCAAGGTCGAGGTGCTCGCCGTCGGCGGCGCCCCGGCCAAGGAGGGCGAACCCGCCGGGACCCAGCAGGTCGACGTGCTGGTGACCGTGGCCGTCGACCAGCACGACGCGGAGCGGCTGATCCTCCGTTCCGAGACCGGTTCGCTCCACCTCGCGCTGCGGTCCGACTCGTCCGAGGTCAAGCCCGGGCGCGGCGCCGACACCCGATCCATGACCCGCACCGAGAGTTGAGTGAGACAGCGACATGACCATCCTCTGCACCCCGTCCCAGCCCAGCGACGAGCTGCTCGCCGCCGTAGGAACCGGCGTCCTGACCGCCCCGACCCTGTCCCGGGCGCAGGAGCTGGTCGAGCAGCTCCCGGGTGAGCCCCTGGTCGTCATCGGGCCGGAGGTCGGCTTCGCCGATGCCGCCGGGTTCGCGACCGCGCTGCGTCTGACGCGACCGCTCGTCGGCGTCGTGGTGATCCGACCCGAGCTGGACGTCGAGACCTACGCGCACGCGATGCAGGCCGGCATCCGTGAGCTCGTCTCCACGGCGGACCTGTCAGGCCTCGCCGACGCCTGCCTGCGCTCCCGGCGGCTCTCGGAGTCGATCCTGCTGCCCGTGGACACCACCGCGGACAGCGAGGGAAAGGTGATCACCATCTTCAGCGCCAAGGGCGGCTGCGGCAAGACGACCCTGGCCACCAACCTCGCGGTCGCGCTGCACGCCGACGGCGCACGCAGAGTGTGCCTGGTCGACCTCGACCTGGCCTTCGGCGATGTAGCCATCTCGCTGCAGCTCGAACCAAGGCGGACCCTCGTCGACGCCGTCGGGATGGGCGAGAACATGGATACGACCGGTGTGGCCGGCCTGCTCACCAGCTTCCGGCCCGGCCTGGAGTGCGTGCTCGCCCCGGTGGAGCCCGGCGATGCCGAGAAGGTGCCGGCCACCGTGATCGACGACCTGCTCGAGATGCTGCGCGGGATGTTCGACTACGTCGTGGTCGACACGCCCCCTCAGTTCAACGAGCACGTGCTCCGTGCACTCGACGGCAGCGATCACCACGTGCTGCTGACGACCCCGGACCTGGCGGCGATGAAGAACCTCCGACTGACGCTCGACATGCTCGACCTGCTCTCGTATCCGCGGGCGACCCGCAGCATCGTGCTCAACCGGGAGGACAACCGGGTCGGGATCACCGCCGCCGACGTCGAGCAGGCTCTGCGCAGCAAGCTCGCCGCCAGGATCCCCAACAACCTCGAGGTCGCCGCGTCCTTCAACCGCGGCGTACCGATCACGGCCGAGAAGCCGTCGCACCGCGTCAGTGCGGCGATCCGGGAGTTCGGCGTCCAGCGCATCGACCGTCTGCACGCGGCCGAGGCACCAGCGGCCAAGGGGCAGCGTCGCCGGTGGCTCGCCATCGGCGCGCGGAGCGGGGACGACACATGAGCATGCGACTGAGTGAGCGGCTGGCCGAGCAGCGACCGGGCCGGGAGCCCGCCGCCCGCCAGGCGACACAGGCGGAGTCGGTCTCCGAGCCCGACGAGTCGCCCGTGCGCGCCAGCCGCCACGCCGACCCGTTCGCCAAGCTCAAGCGGAGCGTGCACGACACCCTCCTCGAGGAGCTCGGTCCGAGCCTGTACGCCGACCAGCTCGCCGAGGACGAGCTGGCACAGCGGGTGCGGGTGACGGTCAAGAGCGTGCTCGAGCGGGAGGACACCCCGTTGACCGCCGCCGACCGGATCCGTCTCGCGGAGGAGGTCGCGAACGAGATCCTCGGTCACGGCCCTCTCGAGCCGCTGCTGCACGATCCCGGGATCACCGAGATCATGGTCAACGGTCCGGACCGGATCTACGTCGAGCGCGCAGGCCGCCTGTCCTCGGTGCCCGCGGCGTTCGCGGACGAGGACCATCTGCGTCGCGTGATCGACAAGATCGTCGCTCGGGTCGGTCGGCGGGTGGACGAGGCCAGTCCGATGGTCGACGCCCGGCTCGCCGACGGCAGCCGGGTCAACGCCGTCGTATCCCCCATCGCGCTGGACGGCTCGACCCTGACCATCCGGAAGTTCTCCGCCGATCCGTTCCAGGTCGCGGACCTGATCAGGTTCGGCACCATGACGAAGCCGGTCGCCGACCTCTTGTCAGCCTGTGTTCGGGGCCGACTGAACATCATCGTCAGCGGCGGCACCGGGTCGGGAAAGACGACGACGCTGAACGTGCTGTCATCGTTCCTTCCACACGACGAGCGCATCGTGACCATCGAGGACGCGGCCGAGCTGCAGCTGCGCCAGGATCACGTGGTGCGTCTGGAGTCGCGGCCGTCCAACATCGAGGGCCGCGGCGAGATCACCATCCGCAGCCTGGTCCGTAATGCACTGCGGATGCGGCCCGAGCGGATCGTCGTCGGCGAGGTCCGCGACGGTGCCGCCCTCGACATGCTGCAGGCGATGAACACCGGCCACGACGGGTCGCTCACGACCGTGCACGCCAACTCGCCGAGAGACTCGGCCTCGCGGCTGGAGACGATGGTCCTGATGGCGGGCATCGACCTGCCGAGCCGGGCGATCAGGGAGCAGATCGCCTCCGGTATCGACCTGATCATCCAGCAGGCCCGCCTCAAGGACGGCACCCGGAGGATCACCCACATCACCGAGGTGACCGGCATGGAGGGTGACGTACTGACCCTGCAGGACCTCTTCCTGTTCGACTTCGGCGCGGGGGTCGACGAGCACGGGCGGTTCCGGGGCGCCCTGCGCTCGACCGGGCTGCGCCCGACCTTCTCCGAACGGTTGGAGCAGCACGGCATCACGATGCCCGACCTGCTCGGCACCCTGGTCGGCGAGCGATGAGTCGAGAGGTGGGTGCCTCCATGGCCATGTCCTGCGTACGTCGGAGCCGACGGCCGCTGCTGGTCGTCGCGCTCGTGATGCTGTCGTTTCTGTCGGCCCTGACCCCGACCGCGGCGGTGGCGACCGAGGCACAGCCGAGCCCGGGAGCGGTCGTCATCCTGCTCGACACGAGCGGCTCCATGAGCGGTGAGCGGTTGGCGTCGGCGCAGAAGGCGGCCGAGAGCTATCTCCGCGCGCTGCCTCCCGACGTGCCGGCGGGGCTCGTGACCTCCTCGGGCACGCCGGAGCTGACCGCACCGCTCGCCGTGGACCGGCAGCGCATCCGCGCGGCCGTACGCACGGCGCAGGCCCAGGGAAGCACCCGTCTCTACGACGCCGTCGTACTCGGTGCGAAGACGCTGTCCCGAGCACCGGGCACGCGGAAGATGCTGATCCTCTCCGACGGCGAGGACACCGACAGCGAGCGGTCGCTCGAGGAGGCCCTGGCGCTGCTGCGAAAGTACGGGATCACGGTCGACATGGGCGTGCTCGACGGCGTTCACGGGTCCGGCGGACGCCAGCGGCTGACCGAGGGCACCGGCGGCCGCATGCTGACCGCGGAGGAGGCGAAGGCCCAGGCCGCGGAGCTGGTGCCCGCACCACCGGTGGTCGAGCCGGACTCTCCGCCACCTGCGTGGCTGCTGGTGACCGGCGCCGGTGCGTTGTTCGCGGGCCTGGTCGGCGTCGCCATCGCAGTGCTCGGTCCGCTGCGCCGCGACCGTCGGCGCGAGCGGGGCCTGGCCAGCCTGGCGCGCTACCGCGTGGCCGCGGCCGTGCCTGAACCCCACGAGACGGACGCGTGGTCCTCGCCGCTGCGGCACCTGCTCACCTTCAGCGAGCGGTTCCTGAGCTGGCGCGGCCGGCACGAGCAGCTCGCCACCGACCTCGACCTCGCAGGCATGTCGCTGCGGCCGGCAGAGTGGCTGGTGGTGCGCGTGAGCGTGAGCCTCGTACCCGGCGTGGTGGCCGTCGTTCTCGGCTGGGCCTGGGTCATCGGCGTGATCCTGGCCGTGGTCGCATGGTTCGCCGGTCGGTCCTACCTGCGGTTCCGGATCTCCCGGCGGCGAGCCGCATTCGGCGAACAGCTGCCGGACACGCTGAACCTCCTGGTCGCCGCGCTCCGGACCGGCTTCTCGCTGCCGCAGGCGCTCGACGGGGTGGTCCGCGACGGTACGGAGCCGATCTCCGGTGAGCTCGCCCGTGCGCTCGCCAGGACCCGGCTGGGCATGTCGGTGGAGGATGCGCTGGACAAGGCCGCCGGGCGGATGGAGTCGGCCGACTTCGCGTGGGTGGTGATGGCGATCCGGATCCAGCGGCAGGTCGGCGGCAACCTGGCCGGACTGCTGCAGACGACCGCGGAGACCATGCGGGAGCGCGCCCAGCTGCGCCGGCACGTCAAGGCACTCTCGGCCGAGGGCCGGATGTCTGCGTACGTCCTGATCGCGCTCCCCATCCTGCTCGCCTGCTGGATGCTGCTGAGCAACCGCGGCTACGTCGCGCCGCTCTACACGACGCCGATCGGCTGGGTGCTGGTCACCGTCGGAGTGGGCTGCATGTCCCTCGGCTGGTTCTGGATGAGCCGCCTGGTCAAGGTGGAGGAGTGAACGTGCTCGTGCTCGGAGTGGCGACCTTGGCGGTCGCGATCGCACTCGGGATCATCGGCCTGTCGATGACCTGGGGAGCGGGGACCCGGCGGGTGGCCGACGGACTCGAGTCGATCGAGCGGTACTACGGCAACGGACAGGCGGGCGTCGTGAGCGGTTCCGGCCGGGTCGGGTTGCCGTACCCGCTCGTCCGGCTGGGCCGGCTCGCGGCCAAGCTGTCGCCGGCCGGAGTGCCGGCGTCCATCAGCCGGCGGCTGAACCTCGCAGGCAACCCGGGGAGCTGGACCGTGGAGAAGGTGTTCGCCTACAAGGGCCTGGGGCTGGTCGCGGGCGCGGCGCTCGGAGCACTGCTCGGGTCACGGTCCGGAGTCACGATCTTCGGCTTCGGCGCGATCGGTGCGGCAGCCGGCTTCTTCCTTCCCGACGTCCTTCTCTACAACGCCGGCAGCAAGCGCCAAGCCGCGATACGCAAGCAGCTCCCGAACACCTTGGACGTGCTGAGCGTCTGTGTCGAGGCTGGGCTCGGGTTCGACGCAGCGCTGGCCCAGGTGGCCCAGAAGACCGACGGACCGATGGCCGCGGAATGTGTGCGGATGCTGCAGGAGATGCAGCTCGGAAAGTCTCGGGTCGAGGCACTGCGGGCACTCGCGGACCGGACGACCGTCGTCGAGCTGCGGGCGTTCGTGTCCGCGCTGGTCCAAGCGTCCGAGCTCGGCGTCCCGACCGGGCAGGTCCTGCACGAGCAGTCGAAGGAGATGCGGACCAAGCACCGTCAGCTCGCCGAGGAGAAGGCACAGAAGCTTCCCGTCAAGATCCTCTTCCCGATGATGTTCTGCATCTTCCCGGCGTTGTTCATCGTCGTCCTCGGGCCCGCCGCCCTCTCGATCATGGAGACGTTCAGCGGGTAGGTGGAACGGCCCGGTCTCTGCAACCGTCCTGCAACCGGTCTGCACTCGGATTCGCACCTTTGGTGTGGCTTCCTTGTTCTCGCTGGAATCACGTAGGGGCGGGGACTCATGAACATTCGACTCGTGACAGTCGACGGGCACACGTTGCACCGATTCGGCCTGTCGCAGCTGATGCACCAACAGCAAGACATCGAGATCGTCGGCGAGGCGAGCACTGCCACGGAGGCGGTGACACTGGTCGGCGAGCTGACGCCGGACGTCGTCACCGTGGACGTCAGCCTGCCCGACCGCAACGGGCTCGCTCTCGCACGCGACCTGCGGGACCGCTTTCCCGAGCTGGGAATCGTCGTGCTGACCTCCTTCGGCGAGGACGACGTCCTGTTCCGGGCCATGGAGACCGGGGTGTCCGCCTTCGTACCCAAGACCGCCTCGGCGCCGGAGATCGTCTGTGCGATCCGGCACGCCGCGGTCGCGGCACGGTCCTTCACCGCGCCCGGTCTCGCCGCCGCGCTCGTCCGGCTGCGTGACGCACGGGACTCCTCTCCGCTGAGTTCGCGCGAAACCGAGGTCCTGCGGCTGCTGCACCGCGGGCTGACCATCCCACAGCTGGCCCGCGGGCTCTACGTGAGCAACTCGACCGCGAAGACCTACGTGGCCCGGCTCTACGACAAGCTCGGGGTCAACAGCCGTTCCCAGGCGCTGATGGTGGCCTTGGAACGGGGCCTGCTGCAGGCGCCACCGTTCGCCAGGACCGGCACCGGGTGAACGCTCGGTTCTTCGGACATCGGAGACACGAGATCGAAAGGTGCCGGCAACGGCCCGTGCGGGCCCAGGAGGCATGCCTTGGACCCGCACGGAGGTGATCCCTCAGAGTTGCCCGATCACCGCCCGGGCGTCGCGCTGCAGCGCGGCACGTGCGTCGGCGTCGCCGACGTAGAGCGAGCTGGCCGCCAGGTCGGCGTACTCCCGCAGCAGCGATCGCGCGGAGGCGTACCGTCCGGCATCGACGTGCTTGGCGGCCTGGCTGAGCCGCTTCTCGAGGACGCTCTCCCCGGCGGGGGTGATCTCGCCGGAGCGGGCGAGCCGCTCGGTCAGGGCGGTGAGCTCGGTCAGCGAGGTGGTGGTCGTGAACGTCACCGTTCTCGTCGTCACGCGTCCCGCCCTGTCGGTCGCGGTGACCGCGAGGGTGTGCGATCCGAGCGAGAGCCGCCACAGGGCAAGGCCGTCGCCGGCGACCGCGGCACCGTCCAGGGTCGCGGTCACGGACCCGACACCGGAGGTGGCGTCGGTGGCCGACCAGGATGCATCCCCGGCGTTGCCGACGTCGGCGCCGTCGGAGACACCGTCGACCGCGACCTGCGGAGCGGTCTTGTCGATCCGCACCACGACCTTTCCGACCTCTGAGACGTTGCCGCCGTTGTCGGTCGCCCGGTAGTGAACGGTCGTCACGCCCTCCGCGGAGACCGTGAGCGGGTTGTTCGCGTTCTCCCAGGTCTGGCCACCGTTGGTCGAGCGCTGCCGGGAGGCGACGGTGCCGTTGTCGGTCGCGGCGACCGCCACCGACACGTTCCCCGTCCACCAGCCGTTCTGCCCGGTCGGCTGCGCCGGGTCGAGCGTCGCGGAGACCGTGGGAGGGGTGACGTCGGCGAAGCCGTCCCCGACGAACCTGATCCGGTCCAGGGTCACGCCACCGGCGGAGGTCACGAACAGCTCACCGCTGCCCGGCGACGCTCCCATCAGGTCGGCCGTCGTCTCGGACCAGCCCTCGCTGTCGACGTCGAACGAGGCGAACGGCGTCGCGTCGGCCGATCCCCAGCGCAGCTCCACACTGCCCTTGCCGCTGGCCCTCAGCTTCGCCGAGGTGATGCCGGAGAGGTTCACAGGCTTCCAGGAGAGCCAGTCACCGGCGTCGAGCGAGGTGACCTTCCGCAGGCCGCTCGCCGTCTCGTCCGGAGCGATGGCGATTCCCTCGGAGGCGTCGGCCCACTCGGCCTCCTGCGACTTCGGGTTGAGGATCAACGACACCTCGGACCGGGCCGCAGGCACACCGTTGGCTCCGTTGTCGGTGTAACCGATGACGACGACTCCGTAGATGTTCTCGGTCTCGCCGTGCTCGGTGGCATCGGCGGGCGTCGGGATCGCGAATCGGCATCCGGTCCCCTGGCTGAGCGGGTGGGCGTGGACGTCGTGCCCGAGGCCGAACGTCCAGGTCACCCGTGAGCACACGGTCGCGTTGCCGTCCTCGGCGTCGTCGGTCGTCACCTGGAACGGCACCGCCTGACCCCAGTCGAAGAAGCCTCCCTCGGCCGGGGTGGCCACGTCGATCGTCGGCGCGACGTTGCCCACGCTGATCGAGGTCGAGGTGATGCCGCGGCGCCCCTCGGCGTCGGTGACCCGGAGCCGGGCGGTGTAGCGGCCGAGCTCGTCGTAGGTGTGCGACGTGGTCGCCCCGGTGGCGTCGAAGGTGCCGTCGCCGTCCAGGTCCCAGTCGTAGGTGAGCGCGCCGCCCTCGGGGTCGATCGAGCCCGAACCGTCGAACTCGACGGTCAGCGGCGCCGAGCTGCTGGAGATCGGGTCGGCGACGATGTCGGCGCGCGGCGCCTTGTTGCCGACGCTGTAGTCGATCCGGTAGAGGCCGGCATCCGGGTTGGCGCGGAAGAAGCCGTCACCGTAGTCGAGGACGTAGAGCGACCCGTCCGGTCCGAACTCGATGTCGATCGGGCTGTCCGTGATCGGCTGCCGGTTCGTCTCGAGATCGACGTTCGGAAGGAACTGCTCGATGTGCGAGACCGGGCCGCTGGGCCAGTCGACGGTGAATGCCGCCAGGTAGTCCTGGGAGAACTCGGCGAAGAACGCCTTGCCGTCCCAGTACTCGGGGAACTTCGTCGGCGAGGGGTTGTCCTCGTCGTAGTGGTACACCGGACCACCCATGGGTCCTTGGCCGCCCGCCGGGCTGAAGTCGGTCAGCTCGGGCCACGGCTGGTGGGTGTTGTTGTCACCGTAGTAGAGGGTCGCGGCCGTGGCCGGCGGAACGGTCGAGAGCCCCGTGTTCCACCGCGAGTTGTTCTCCGCACCGGCGGCGCAGTCGAAGAACTCCCGCGGGGTCGCCGTCTCGAAGTTCCACTCGTTGTAGTTGAACTGGTCGCCGGTGCAGTACGGCCAGCCGCCGTTGATCGGCTCGTCGATCGCGGTCGTCTGCCACTCGACGTACCCCAACGGGCCACGATCGGGGTTCGGCGCCCCGGCGTCGGGGCCGTAGTCGCCCCAGGTCACCGAGTTCGTGGCGGGGTCGACATCCATCCGGAACGGGTTGCGCAGACCCATCGCGAAGATCTCCGGTCGCGTCCCCTCCGTGCCCGGGGCGAAGAGGTTCCCCTCCGGGATGGTGTACGAGCCGTCCTCCTGGACCGCGACCCGCAGGATCTTGCCACGCAGGTCGTTCGTGTTGCCCGCGCCGCGGCGGGAGTCGAAGCCGGGGTTGAACCCGGGCGCGTCGTTGTTGGGCGCATACCCGTTCGCACCAGGGGTTCCCGCCGGGGTGTTGTCACCCGTGGACAGGTAGAGGTTGCCCTGGTCGTCGAAGTCGACGTCGCCGGCGACGTGGCAGCACTGACCGCGCTGCACCTCGACCTTGAGGATCACCTGCTCGGTCGCGAGATCCAGCTTGTCGGCCGCCTCGTCCCACTTCACGCGGGTGAGCTGGTTGTAGCCCTTCCACTGGTCCCAGTAGGCCTCGGTCTGACCGGCGGGCAGCGTGTTGGGCGCCGAGCCGGACGGCGTGGTCGTCGGGTACGGGCCGGTCATGGTGCGGGGCGCGTAGTAGAGGTAGACCCAGCCCGACTCCTCGAAGTCGGGCGCGAGGGTGATCGTCTGCAGACCGTCCTCGGAGTTGTTGTACGTCGCGATCGTGTTGACCACGCGGGTCGTACCGGCGTCGGGGTCGACGAGCCGGACGTCGCCGTTGCGGGCCGTGGTGAGCACGCGCCGGTCCGGCAGGACGGCCATGTCGATCGGCTCACCGGTGTCCTTGGTGAGCGTGACCTTCTCGTAGTTGGACCAGTCCAGGGCGAGGCCGGCCCCGGGCTCGGTGCCGTGGTCGACACCGTCGTGGGCGGCGGCAGGCGTCGCGAGTGCGATTCCGGAGGTGAGAGCGAGCGCGAGCCCGGAGGTCACCGCGAGGAGTGATCGCCGAGCACGTCGGGGTACCCCACCGACTGAGCTGTGTTTGGGCATGACGGTTCCTTGGAGAACGAGGGCGGGTGAAGCCGAAGAGGGCGTCCGAGCACGCCGGTGGCCGGAGCGCGACCCGATCAGGGCGCGCGCTCCGGCTGTTCGCGAAGGGAAAGGAGCGGCCGGTCAGCCGCGGAGCTCGTCCATGTTCTGGTAGCTCAGCTTGGCCAGGGCCAGGGACTGGCCGGGGTTCAACGCACCGCCCGGCGCGGTGTCCTGCTCCCACATCGGGTTGTGGTAGCCCCGTGCCGGCATGTCGCCGAAGAAGGCCTGGTAGTCGATGTCGCCCTCCCCGAACGGCGCCATCACATAGCCGTTGGCCTGCGTCGCGTCCTTCTTGCCGTCCTTGGCATGGAAGAGCGGGAAGCGCATCGGAGCGGACTTGACGACCTCGAGCGGGTCGAAGCGGTCCTCGACGAGACTGCCGTCGGGGGCGGTGTAGGTGTGGTGCTTGTGCTGCGCCACGTGCGCCCAGTAGATGTCCATCTCCAGCGACACGTAGCCCGGGTCGGTGTTCGCCAGGAACCACTCCAGGCGACGCACCCCGGACGACCGGGTCGGGCGGCCCAGCGCGTCGTTGGGCCCGCTGTCCAGAAGGAAGCTGTAGGCGATGTCGTGGTTGTGCGTGTAGAGCTTGAGCCCGTGTCCGGCCGCGCGCTCGCCGAGGATGTTCCAGCGATCGGCGGCGGCCTGCCAGTCGGCCAGATAGGCCGAGCCGGTGGGGTCGCTTCCGGTCCCGATGTGCCTCATCCCCAAGATGTTCGCGACCTCGCACGCCGCGTCGAAGGCGGCCAGAGACGCATCGGTGATCGTGGAAGGGACCGACCCGTGGTTCCCCTCGGCCTCGAGGCCGTTGTCATCGAGCCACATCCGCAGCAGGTGCGCGCCCTCGACGTTGTTGACGTTGCCGCCGGGCGCATTGGCACTCTGGTTGTAGCCGGCGAACTCGATCTGCCGGTAGCCGATCTTCGACAGCTCCTCGAAGACCGCCTTGAATCCCGAGGCGTACGGGCTGGTGGCCGGGTCGCGACTGATCGCGTCGCGCACCGTGTAGAGGATGATCCCGCGCCGCGGCCGCGGGATCAGCAGTGCGTTGTCGGCAGCGGCGGGGCCCGCGAGAGGGACACCGCCGAGGGCGATTCCCGCCGCGGCCATGCCTGTCGTGGCCGCCAGCAGCTGACGACGGTTGAGCCCGAGCTTGCGTGCGATAGCCGGAACCTCGTGGTTCGCGGCAGGGGTGGGACGGTTGCGCATCAATGCTCCTTCGGGAGGGTGAAGCCAAGTGAGCCGCAACTGTGACCTGTGTCACGTTGTGCGCTCGTCAACCTACGGTTTCAGCCAAGCACTCGTCAATAGTCCATACAGAACTCGCGAAAGTTCGAAAGTATCTTTCGAAAGTCTGGGAATCGGCGCTCGAGCTTCCCTGTCGGAGCCGTTGATGCAGATCGCGAAGGCGCCTGGACACTGCCGCGGAGTGGGGCCGCGCACGCTCCCGAACTGATGACCGACAAATGACCAGAGGCCGTGCCCGGTTCCATCTTCTTGGAATCGAACACGGCCTCTGGCCTGGTGTTTCGGTGGAGGTGAGGGGACTCGAACCCCTGACCCTCTGCATGCCATGCAGATGCGCTACCAGCTGCGCCACACCCCCGTGGCGTTGTCCCGGTTGATCACCCCGGGCAACGAGAAGAACAGTAGCGGAAGCCGCTCCCGATCACGAAATCGGGGCCCCCGTTCCGTAGGTCGCGAGCCGCCAGGGCGCCGAGGGGATGAGTCCGGGCGCGGACTCCCGGGCCACGAGCTCGATCCAGGAGCAGTTCGTCAGCGGGGCGAGAGTGGTGACCACGGCCGGGTCCCAGCCGAGGAAGGCGGCCAGACCCTGGCGGATGGCACCGCCGTGCGCGACGACCACGACGGTCTCGCCGAGCACGACGGTCTCGGCGACGTCGTGCAGCGCAGCGCTGAAGCGCGCAGCGACCGTGGGCCAGGACTCCCCGCCGTAGGGCTCCCAGCTCGCTGGCATCTCACCGAACCGCTCGAGGATCTGAGCGCGGTCCATCCCCTCGGCCTCGCCCGCGCAGACCTCCCGCAGACGAGGGTCGTACGCAGCCTCCCGGCCGGTCTCCTCCGCGACGTACGCAGCGGTCTGCCGCGCCCGCATCAGGTCCGAGGAGACGAGGCGGGTGACGGAGAAGGTCGTCCCGAGCGCACGAGCCGCGGCCTTGGCCTGCTGGTGGCCGGTCTCGGCCAGCTCGATGTCGGTCTGGCCCTGGTAGCGGCCCTCGGCGTTCCAGCCGGTGACGCCGTGGCGGAGCAGGACGATGCGACGAGTGGTCATCTCGACAGGCTCGACCACCGAAACCTCAGCCCTCGGAGACGACGTCGGCGGGCAGCGGGATCGAGGGGCAGTCGCGCCAGAGCCGCTCGAGGGCGTAGAACTGGCGCTCCTCCTCGTGCTGGACGTGCACGACGATCTCGCCGTAGTCGAGAAGCACCCAGCGGCCCTCCTTGTGACCCTCGCGGCGCAGCGGCTTGGAGCCGAGGTCGCGCAGCTTCAGCTCGACCTCGTCGACGATCGACTGCACCTGACGCTCGTTGGGCGCGGAGGCCAGCACGAAGGCGTCGGTGATGGCCAGCTGGTCGCTGACGTCGAAGGCGATGATGTGCGCGGCCTTCTTCTCCGAGGCCGCACGGGCGGCGGTGATGGTGAGCTCGATGGCGTGCTCGGTGGCAGTCATAGGCCTTCTTCGTTCTGGGGAGTCTTGTCGTGCGGAGTCTTGGACCGGTAGAGGTCGTGCTTGCCGATGTACTGCACCACACCGTCGGGGACGAGATACCAGACCGGCTCGCCACGATGGCGCCGCTCGCGGCAGTCGGAGGAGGAGATCGCCAGGGCCGGGATCTCGAGCATGGTGATGCGGTGGGAGGGGATCTTGGCGATCACCTCGGGATCCATGGCGTACCCCGGACGGGTGCACCCCACGAACTGGGCGAGCTCGAAGAGCTCGTCGGTGTCGCGCCAGGTGAAGATCTCGGCGAGCGCATCGGCCCCGGTGATGAAGTAGAGCTCGGAGTCGGGCAGAGCCTTGGCCAGATCGCGCAAGGTGTCGATCGTGTAGGTCCTGCCCGCCCGGTCGATGTCGACCCGGCTGACGGTGAAGCGTGGGTTGGCGGCGGTCGCGATGACCGTCATCAGGTAGCGGTGCTCGGCCGGCGAGACGTCCCGGTCGGCCTTCTGCCACGGGTCACCGGTGGGCACGAAGACGACCTCGTCGAGGTCGAAGAAGGACTGCACCTCGGAGGCCGCCACCAGGTGGCCGTGGTGGATGGGATCGAAGGTGCCACCCATCACCCCGACGCGGCGCTTGCCGGTCAGGCCCTCCAGACCCGGCTCGGGCGCTCCCCCGCTGCCCATCTGATCAGCGCTCAGGAGTGCTCACGGCCGCCGGCGAACCAGACCAGGGTCAGGAGCGCGAAGACGAGGATCGCCAAGGCGACGCCCCCGATGACCCACTCGACGCCGGAGGTGCCGTGCTCGGCCCCGTGCTCAGCGGAGGTGATGATGCTCGACACAACAGAGTTCGACATGGGCGACAGATTACCTTGCCCGTTGCCAGGTCAGCGCACGTGCCCGTCCCCCGTGACCACATACTTGGTCGAGGTCATCTCGGGCAGACCCATCGGGCCCCTGGCGTGCAGCTTCTGCGTCGAGATGCCGATCTCCGCGCCGAAGCCGAACTCGCCGCCGTCGGTGAACCGCGTCGAGGCGTTGACCATGACCGCCGCGGAGTCGACGGCGGCGGTGAACCGCCGGGCCGCGCCCAGGTCCTCGGTCACGATCGCCTCGGTGTGACCGCTCGACCAGCGCCGGATGTGAGCGACGGCGGCGTCGAGGTCGGGGACCACGGCGGCGCTGATCTTCAGCGCCAGGAACTCGGCCGCGTAGTCCTCATCCGTCACCGGCTCGACCAGGTCGTAGGACTGGAAGGCGTCGTCGCCGTGGATCTGCACGCCATGCTCCTGCAGCGCCGGGACCACCTTGGGCAGGAACTCCTCGGCGATGTCGGCGTGCACGAGCAGCGACTCGGCGGAGTTGCACACGCTGGTGCGCTGCGTCTTGGAGTTGATGACGATCGAGAGTGCCTTGTCGAGGTCGGCGGCCTTGTCCACATAGACGTGTACGTTGCCCACCCCCGTCTCGATGACCGGCACCGTCGACTCCTCGACGACCGTCCGGATCAGGCCGGCACCACCGCGCGGGATGAGCACGTCGACCAGGCCGCGGGCGCGCATGAGCGCCTTGACCGGGTCGTGGCCCTCCCCCGGCACGACCTGGATCACGTCGGCAGGGAGGCCGACGGAGGCGACGGCGTCGCGGAGCACAGCGGCGATCGCGTCGTTGCTGGCCGCGATGTTGGACGAGCCGCGCAGCAGTGCTGCGTTGCCGGACTTCAGGCAGATACCGGCGGCGTCCACGGTCACGTTGGGGCGGGCCTCGTAGATCATCCCGACGACACCGAAGGGCACCCGCACCTGGCGCAGCTCGAGGCCGTTGGCCAGGGTGCTGCCGCGTACGACGTCTCCGACGGGGTCCGGGAGGGCGGCCAGCTCGCGGAGCGCGGCGGCGATGCCCTCGAGCCGCTCCGGGGTCAGGGAGAGACGGTCGATGATGTTGGCGGGGCTGCCCGCGGCCTCGGCGCGGGCGACGTCGGTCGCATTGGCCTCCAGCACCTCCTCGGCCCGGGCGAGGAGCGCGTCGGCCATCGCGTGCAGCGCAGCGTCCTTCACGCTGCGCGGCGCGACCGCGAGCTCGTAGCTCGCCTCTCGTGCCTTCGCCGCCACCTCACGAATCACTGCCTCAGCACTCATACCCGAAGCCTATGCCGTCAGGCGTACGCAGCCACCACCCTTTCGCCGTGCGGACCCGCTCGGTGAGGGTCAGTCCGCGCCACCGAGGCCGAGCAGCTCCCCCAGGCCCGCGAACGGCCCGTCAGGGCTCTCGGACGGCTCCTCAGAAGCCATCGGCTCAGTGCTCCCCGAGCCGGAGGCCGACGGCCTGACCTTCCGGGGCGCGTTCGTCGGTGTCGGCTCCCCCGTCGGCCCCGTCGACGGCGAGGACCCGAGCCGGTCCTTCTTACGAGTCGGCTCCGCTGGAGACGAGCGCACGGCGCTCTCCTCCAGCTCGGACTCGTTCATCGCCGGATAGTCCACCGGAGGCTCGTAGGACCTCCGCACGAACGTGATCCCGGAGGTCGCACCGGCGAAGAGCGCCGAGAGCACCAACGCCGTTATCCACGGCGTCCACCCACGCCACCAAGCTCCGGCAGGGCCCCCGGCCCCGTCGAGATCGCTCACTCCCACAACCATCCCCCACGCTGCGACGGCGCCGTCCGGCGCGCTCCGAATCCTAGCGGCGAACGGAAGCCTCCGGGGCGGAGTGGACATCCCCGGTCCGGGCGATCTCGAGCAGGAGGTCGTGCGCCCGGGCGGCCACCGGATTGTCCGTACGCCGCGCCCCCAGCTCGACCAGCGCGACCAGGTCCGCGGAGCGCGCCAGATCGAGGGCATCCGTGGTGCTGCCACCGCGCGCCGCGACGTAGCCCGCCAGCACCCCCGAGACGTACGCCTCGTCCCGCTCGAACCGCAGCAGGTTGCCGAGGTCGGCGAACGGTGAGCCGGCGTGGGCGAACTCCCAGTCGAGCACCGCACGAACCCGCAGCGTCTCCGGGTCGACGATGACGTTCTTCGGGTTGAGGTCGCTGTGCACCAGGCTCACCCTGCCGACCGTGTCGAGCAGGTCCTGGGCGTCGGCGGCCACGTCGCGCAGACCTTCCAGGTCGGCAGGTGACCACGCCAGATGCTCCGCGAGGGACTCGACCCACTCGGGCAGGTCCAGGGCGAACGCCTCGATCCGCAGCTCCTTGTCGGCGAAGGTCCCCGCGGCGAGGAACGGCATCCCCGCCAGGGTGGCCGCGATCTCCCCGAGGGCACGCCCGAGTCGGCCACGGTCCGCCTCGTCCAGGTCGGGGAGCAGCAGGTCGCCGCGTACGCCCTCGACGAACTCGGTCACCAGGAGCGCGGGCGTGCCCATCGCCGGGTCGGCGTGGCGCACCTCCAGGACGCCGGGGACCGGGACGAGGCCCCGCACCAGCCGGTGCAGAGCCTCGTGGATCTCCGCGGCCTGCGGGTGGTGGCGCGGGTCGGCGAAGACCCGCACGACCGACCTCTCCCCGCCGGCCTCCGCCAGGAACGTCTCGCCCGACCAGCCGCCGTCGAGCGGCTGGAGGCCGCCACCGAGGTCACCGAAGCTCACCCCGGGAGGCTAACCGGTCAGGCGCAGGGACGGATCGTCGGCTGCCAGTAGATCCGGTGGGTCGCCCTCGAGCTGTCCCACATCTTGTTGAACCGAGCGGTGTAGGCCTGGTAATAGGTCTTCGAGGTGAACCGGAAGGTGACCTCGTCGTTGCTGAACGACGGCGGCGACCAGTTCTCCGAACCCGTCCAGACGCTGAGGGTGCCCCGGTCGTTGAACCGGCCGTTGACGCTCATCCACTTGTAGTGGGAGTAGCAGCGCGAGCCGTAGACGATCTCGTCGCCGCTGGTCGACGTCTTCTGGCCCCAGTCCCAGGCGGCGTCGCGCGCCGGGATGCCGACCGCCCTCAGCTTGCGGTAGACCGCGTTGTTGGTGACCGAGCCGATCACCCGGACCACGCAGCCGCGCTTCTTCAGCCGGACGACCTCGTCGGCGATGCGCTCGCCGCGGCGGCCGTACCACGCGTACATGTGGATCCGAAGGATCGTCCTGCCCTTGGTGCCGTATCCGCTCGGTGCGCTGCAGCCGATCAGCCGCAACCGGTCGATCACCCGGTCGCCGGTGCCGCGGGCGTAGATCTCGTCGCTGGTCGTGCCCGTGTGCTGACGCTGGAAGCCGACGGAGGTGCCGCCCCCGGACCAGGAGACGTAGCGCGGGGTGGCCTTCCGGTCGGCCTTCAGCTCGTTGAACATCCGCAGCCAGGTCTGCCACAGGCTGTCGTTGGCGTAGATCGTCTGGGCGTCGTTCCACTGCGAACCGGCCGCACCGCCGCCGAGGTTGCCGGAGCTGTTGATGATGATGTTGCGCTTGTCGCCGACGTGGGTGAAGGAGTGGATCTTGATGTGCAGGTTGCCCGTGTCGTAGCCGCGACAGGCGCCGGCGCAGCCGTAGATGAAACTCGGCCGGGAGCGCCTGGTGCCGAGACGGTTGGCCAGCTTCCGCTCCCCGCTGCTCCACATCTTGCGGTTGACCAGGATCTGCACGTGCACCCCACGCTTGTGGGCGGCGATGAGCTGGTCGACGGTGTCGGCGCGGTCCAGGTTGTAGGTGACGAACCGGATGTAGGAGCCCGCGCGCGCGTAGCGGACGCTGTTGTTGATCCGGCTCACCACGGCGTTGCGCTGGGCGAAGTCACCGGTCGGGTTGTTGAAGAACGGCCCTGCCGGCGGCGCCCAGGTCGCCGCGGTTGCCGAGGTCGCGACCACGGACATCGTCGCCATCACCAGAGCCGCCACACAGCCGGCCACAGCCGAAGCGATCGAGATCTTCCGGGTCGTTCTCGACCTGAGCACATTCCCCCACATGCGGCCGGACTATACCCAGCGACGTATGTGCCGCAACGACAATTCCCAGAACAAGATGCCAAACCGAAAGAAACCCGCCTCCGAGCTCTGCTCGGAGGCGGGTTTTGTGACGTATGTCCCAGTGCCAGGCTCAGCCCTTTGCGGCCTTGACGGCCTCGGTGACGGCCGGGAGAACGGTGTGCAGGTCGCCCACCACGCCGAAGTCGACGAGCTCGAAGATCGGCGCCTCCTCGTCCTTGTTGACCGCGACGATGGTCTTCGAGGTCTGCATACCGGCACGGTGCTGGATCGCACCGGAGATCCCGTTGGCCACGTAGAGCTGCGGGGAGACGGTCTTACCGGTCTGGCCGACCTGGAAGGTGTGCGGCATCCAGCCCGAGTCGACCGCGGCACGCGAGGCACCGACGGCGGCACCGAGCGCGTCGGCGAGACCCTCGACGGCGGAGAAGTCGCCGCCGGTGCCACGACCACCGGAGACCACGATCGCGGCCTCGGTGAGCTCGGGGCGACCCGACGCCTTACGCGGCTGGGAGGCCACGATCTGGGCGGTCTTGGCGGCGTCGGAGATGGTCACCTCGAACGGCGTGACCGCAGCGGCGCCGGCCTTCTCGACCGGGGCGGCCGAGTTGGGCTTGACCGTGATGATCGGGGTGCCCTTGGTGACCTTGCCCTTGATCGTGAAGTTGCCCGCGAAGACGGACTGGGTCGCCACACCGGACTCGTCGAGGTCGACGGCGTCGGTGATCAGACCGGAGTCGAGCTTGATCGCCAGGCGGGCGGCGACCTCCTTGTTGTCCGCGGAGGAGGGCAGCAGGATCGCGGCCGGAGAGGCGGACGCAGCGAGCTGCGCGAGCGCCTCGGCGCGCGGAGCGACCAGGTAGCCCTTGATCTGGGCGTCGTCGATCACGTAGACCTTCTCGGCGCCGTAGCCCTTGACGGCCTCGGCGGCACCAGCAGCACCGTCGGCGCCACCGATGTAGACCGCGGACGGCTCGCCGAGCTTGGCGGCCAGGGTGAGCAGCTCGTAGGTCGGCTTCTTGACCTGACCACCCACGTGGTCGATGAGAACGAGAACTTCAGCCATGATTCAGATATCCCTTCTCGGCCTCAGATGAACTTCTTGGACGCGAGGAAGTCGGCCAGCGCCTTGGCGCCCGAGCCGTCCTCGTCGGTGACGATCTCACCGGCGGTGCGCGGCGGACGGGCCGCCGTCTCCTCGACCGCGGTGTACGCAGCACCGAGACCCACCTGGGAGGCGTCGACACCGAGGTCGGCCAGCGACCAGGTGTCCAGCGGCTTCTTCTTGGCCGCCATGATGCCCTTGAAGGACGGGTAGCGGGCCTCGCCCGACTGGTCGGTGACCGAGAGGACCAGCGGCAGCGTGCCGCCGATGACCTCGGTGGCCACGTCGCCGTCACGCTTGATGCGGACCTGGTCGCCCTGGGTCTCCACGACCGAGGCCAGCGTGACCTGCGGCAGGCCGAGACGCTCGGCCAGCATCGCCGGGACGACACTCATGCCGGCGTCGGTCGAGGCCAGACCGCCGACCACGAGGTCGACCGGACCGAGCTTCTCGATCGCCTTGGCGAGCACCAGCGAGGTGGCGATGGAGTCGGAGCCGGCGATCGCGTCGTCGACGACGTGGACGCCCTTGTCGGCGCCCATCTGCAGCGCCTTGCGCACGGCAGCCTCGGCAGCCTCGGGACCAACGGTCAGCGCGGTGACGGTGATCTCCTCACCCTCGCGCTTCTCCTTGATCTGCAACGACTGCTCAACCGCGTACTCATCGAGCTCGGAGAGCAGACCGTCGACGTTCACGCGGTCGACGGTGAAGTCGTCCTCGAACTGCCGGTCCGCCGTCGCGTCCGGCACGTACTTCACAAGCACAACAATGTTCATGATGGTGCGGCCTTGCCGGCCCCTCCTGGAATGGTCGTAGTTCGCCAGCGATGTTACCCGTCAGTCACATAGGGATGACAGGTGCCTACGCGTTGAGAATGTCACATGGCCTCAGGGTCTGATGAAACCAGCCACGATCCGGCCGACGATCAGCCAGGCCAGCGCGCCGATACCCCAGTTGAAGAGCGCGTTCTTGATCTCCGCATCCTCTCCGCCGAACTGCTTGATGCCGTTCTCCCGCGAGAAGAGGCCGAGATCGGCGGTGTCGGCGGCGTTGAGCACGAAGTCGACCAGGGAGTTGTCCTGGTTGGCCTTGAGCGCGATCAGCAGAGCCCCGATCGCCAGCGCCAGCGCGGCGATCAGCGCGATCACCCAGACCACCCTGGACGCGTAGGACCGGACGGTGTGGACCACACCTGGACCGCCGGACGTCTTGGTGTCGGACACGAGATTCACTTCCCTTCGAAGTTTGCTTTGCCGGGGCCGTTCTCCAGGAACGATGCCATCCCGGTCTGGGAATCCTGCGTCGCGAACACGCCGGCGAACTGCTGCTGCTCGATGGCCAGCCCGGTGGCGAGGTCCACCCCGAGCCCCTTGTCGATCGCCGTCTTCGCCGCCGCCAGGGCGTACGGAGCCGCCTCCGCGTACTGACTCGCCCACGCGAGCGCCTCCTCATAGACCGAGGCCGCCGGCACCAACCGGTCGGCCAAGCCGATTGCAAGCGCCTCGTCGGCCTTGACGAAGCGGCCCGAGAAGATCAGGTCCTTGGCCTTGGACGGCCCGACCAGTCGCGCCAGCCGCTGCGTGCCGCCGGCGCCGGGGATGATGCCGAGCAGCACCTCCGGCTGACCGAAGGTGGCGTCGTCGGCGGCGATCCGGAAGTCGGCGGCGAGCGCCAGCTCGCAGCCACCGCCCAGCGCGTAGCCGGTCACCGCGGCGACGACCGGCTTGGGAATCTCCGCGACAGCCGTCACCGCGGCCTGAACGCCCGCGACCCGCTTGGCCATCTCGGAGTAGGAGAGGCCGGCCATCTCCTTGACGTCGTTCCCGGCGGCGAAGAGCCTCTCGCCTCCGTAGACGACCACCGCGCGTACGTCATCGTCGGCTGCCGCCTCGGTCGCGACCGCGAGCAGCTCGGCCTGCACCTGGAAGCTGATCGCGTTCATCTTCGGCCGGTCGAGCCGGATCGTGCCGATGCCGTCCTCGACGGTGAGGTTGACGAAGTCACCCATCGTGGCGCTCCCCTGTCTGTGAAGGCGGTTACATGTGTCCGGAACACTATCGGGTGCTTTCGACCTCTCGTGTGCCGGTTCGCGGTACAGGCGTTGCGTGTATCGCGTAACCCTCGCAGGTAATCGCGTAACCAACGCCGGTAAAGGGCCGTTTCAATAACATGACCGATATTCGTTCCAGTCGCGCCAGGGCGAGCCTCGGTGCAGCCCTGAGCATCGCCCTCGGCGCATTCGTGCTGGTGACGCCGGTCTCGGGTGCCGCGCTCTCCACTACTGATGACACTGCCAACACCATGGCTGACGCGGCCCGCTCCGGCGGGCTGCTCGGTCACGAGGCCGATGCCGGCCTGGACGTACGCGACCGCGTACTGCCCACCTCGACCCAGGAGTCCGCGGCCCAGGCCCTGGACGCCGTCGACATCCGCTGGAACGCCCATGGGACGCCGACCTCGCTGATCACGGCCGACGGCGTGCTGGCCGCGGCCGGTTCCTCGGACCCGGTCACCGCTGCCCGGGGTTTCCTCGCCGACAACGCGGCGGTCTTCGGACTCACCGCGTCCCAGCTGGGCGACCTCGAGCTGGTCAGCGACCAGAAGCTGGCCGGGGGCGGCGGCCATGCGGTCCTCTTCAGGCAGACCTACGACGGTCTGTCCGCCGCCACCGAGGGTCTGGTCACCGTGGGGGTGGCCGACGGCGACATCACCTATGTCTCCTCCTCGCTCTCGAAGGTGACCGGCACGCCGGCGAAGGCCGAGCTCAGCCCGACGGAGGCGTGGCTGAAGGCGGCCGCCTCGGCCGGACGACCCGTCGCCGACTCCAAGGTCGGCGAGATCGTCACCGACGCCGCCGCGAAGCTGACCGACTGGACGAAGCTGACCGTGCCCGGCCTGGCGACCGACCAGCTGGTGCGGCTGCGGGCCTTCCCGGTCCCCGGCGAGGGCGTACGCCCGGTCTTCCAGGCCACCGTCGTCGACTCCGCGGCCGCCACCCTGCTGGGGCAGACGGTGCTGGTCGACGCGGTCACCGGCGAGGTGCTGTGGCGCCACGACAACGTCGACCACGAGAACGACGTCGAGGGCCCGTTCACCGGCACCGCGCTGGGCGCCTGCGGCCCCAAGCACAGCTTCGAGATCACCGACGACAAGACCCGCACGATCGCGGCGATCGCGGTCGGACTGCCGACGGACGACTTCACGGTGAAGCTCTTCGCACCGGACGGGAAGCTGCTCGTGGAGGGCGACCTGCTCACCAGCCCCGAGACCGCGACCTACTCCGCCGAGAAGATCGACCCCGGGACGTACGCGGTCCAGGTCTGTCCTTTCGACGACTCGCTCCTGGTCGGCAGCTACACGGTGACCGTGGCGTCCTCCGACGCCGGCGCGGACACGGGTGAGCTGCCGGGCAGCAACCCGCGCTGGTCCTACTTCCCCGGCACCCCCGACGCCGCCTCGACCAGCGGTGAGGCGGTCCCGACCAACGACGTGATCGCCTGCTGGACCAAGGTGGCCGAGTGCACCGGGCCCGAGCTGAAGAGCCTGGCCAACGCCGGTCCGTGGGACACGCTGCTCAACACGACCGTCGGGGTGCCGAGCCTGACCACGATCGGCAACAACGCCAACACCCACGAGGGCTGGCTCTCCCCGCTCGCTGCGGGCGGCTTGGAACAGGCACCGGTCTCGCCGGTGCGGGACTACACCGGCACCTTCACCGACGCCTGGAACAACTCCCAGTGCGCGCCCACCAACCTGGTGCCGGGCGGCAACGACGTCAACTACGTCGTCGGCAACCTGTTCGCCAGCCACAACCGGATGCACGACTGGTCCTACTTCCTCGGCTTCACCGAGGAGAACTACAACCTGCAGACCGACAACCTCGGTCGCGGCGGGCGTGGCCTCGACGCCGAGGTCGGCAACGCGCAGGCGGCGGCGCTCGACTCGCAGGTCATCGAGCAGACCGGCATCCTGACCGGCCGCAACAACGCCAACCAGCTCACCCTGATGGACGGCGTGCCGGGCATCACCAACCAGTACCTCTTCCAGCCCGCCGCCGGCGCCTTCTACGCCCCCTGCACCGACGGCTCGCTGGACTTCGGGATCGTCGGCCACGAATACACCCACGCCATCTCCAACCGGATGGTCGGCGGCCCCGACGACGGGCTGACCTCCGACCAGGGCGGCGCGATGGGCGAGTCCTGGAGCGACCTGGCCGCGGCCGAGCACATGTTCGCCCTCGACCTCTACAACGGCGGCAGCCCGTGGGCCGTCGGCTCCTACGCCACCGGCAACACCGACACCGCGATCCGTAACTTCGCGATCGACAGGAACCCGCTCAACTACTCCGACGTGGGCTACGACAGCACCGGCCCACAGGTCCACGCCGACGGCGAGATCTGGAACGGCACGATGTGGTCGGTGCGGCAGGCGCTGGTCGACAAGTACAACGCGACCTACCCCTACGCCGACAAGGCCCTGCAGCGGCGCTGCTCGGTCGGGACGACGACGGCCTCGCCGCTCGCCGCCGACAAGTGCCCCGGCAACCGCCGTTGGATCCAGCTGGTCTTCGACTCGTTCCTGCTCCAGCAGGGTGCGACCTCGATGCTGGACGCCCGCGACGCGTTCCTCGCCGCCGACCAGATGCGCTTCGGCGGTGCCAACCGCCAGGTGATCGCGGATGCGTTCGCCCGACGTGGGATGGGCCAGTACGCGACCACGACCGCCGACGACCACGAGCCGACCCCGAGCTTCGCCTCGCCGGCCTCACGCAACGTCAAGGTCACCTTCAGCGCGCCCTCCGGCACGCCGGGGAAGGTGTACGTCGGCCGCTTCGAGGCTCGGGCCACGCCCATCGCCGACACGCTGGTCGACACCGCGATGGGGTCGGTGGCGCACTTCGTCCCGGGGACGTACGAGTTCCTCTACGTCACCAAGACCGGCGGAGCCCAGCGCAAGACGGTCACGATCTCCTCCGCGGAGATCACCAAGACCGTCTCCTTCGCATCGAGCACCAACCTCGCCGCTGCCGCCAAGGGCGCCACGGTGATCGCCTCGACCGAGGGCTCGCGCAACCCGGATGCCCTGATCGACGGCACCGAGGGCACCAACTGGGGTGGCGTCACCGCGGACAACGTGGACGCGACCACGCCGTCGGTCGCCGTCGACCTCGCCGGCGGGACCCACACGGTGACCAGGGTGAACGTGAGCGCCTACCTCTCCCCCGCCACCGACACGGACGCGGACTCGGGGTCGCGCTTCACCGCCCTGCGGAAGTTCGCGCTGGAGGCGTGCGTCTCCGCGTGCAACACCTCCGGTGCGGTCTGGAAGCGCTTCTACACCTCGGCCGCCGACGCCTTCCCCGGAAAGCGCCCGAGGCCGGTCGCGCCCAACCTGAACCTGCGCACCTTCGACGTCCCGGACACCGCCGCTGCCGCGGTACGTCTGGTGGCGCTGGAGAACCAGTGCACGGGCTTCGACGGCTACGCCGGTGAGCAGGACGCCGACCCCACCACCACGACCGACTGCAAGACCGGCTCCGACCGCGGGACGATCGTCCACGCCGCCGAGCTGCAGGTCTTCGGTCAGTAGGCCACCGGGGCGGGTTGCAGAAGTCTGCAACCCGCCCACGCCATCATTCTGCATTGCAAGTTTTTGCAGAAGTAGTGACGTGAGTGGCTCCGGTATGTCAGAGTAGTGATCGCCCCGCTGGTGACCCGAGACGCCAGCGGGGCCTTTCTATGACCAGCACTGTGACCACCAACGCATCCGCCAGCACCCGCCCGACACCCGGGACGGGGGCTCCCGGCCCCATGCCCTCGAGCGCGATCGCGCGCGTGGCACGTCGTGCCAAGGACCGGCCGGCCGATCACACGACGACGCCCCGACGGACGTCCCGCCCCACCGCGGTCGACCCGTCCCGGGATCGCGCCGTCCGTGAGGAGCTCGAGTGCCTGCTCCGGAACCTGATGAGCGTCCATCACCCCCGGACCCCCGAGGCCTGACCACGCGCCGAGGCGTCAACGCTCCAGACGGACCTGCTCGAGGACACCGCTGAGCTTGGACGGGTTGCGTACGTAGTAGAGACCGGTCACCAGGCCCTCCTCGACGTGGAGGGTGACGACGCCGTCGACCTCCTCGCCGAAGTAGAGCAGCATCCCGGGGGCGCTGTTGACGCTGGCCATCTCGAACCTGGGGACGCCGTACTTCGTCGCCAGCCCCGCGAAGAACCGCAGCACCTTCTCGGCACCGTGGATCGGCTTGCGGGCCGCCTGCACCACGCCGCCACCGTCGGAGAAGAGGACGACGTCGGGCGCCAGTACGTCGAGCAGCGACTGGAGGTCGCCGCCGGTCGCGGCGTCTCGGAACCGCTCCAGGGCATGGCGCGCCTCGGCCGCCGAGACCGACTCGCGCGGCCGGCGCTCGGCGACGTGGTCGCGGGCCCGGTGGGCGATCTGTCGCACCGCGGCCGGCGACTTGTCGACCGCCGCGGCGATCTCGTCATAGCCCAGCGCGAAGACCTCGCGCAGCACGAAGACGGCCCGCTCGGTCGGCGAGAGCGTCTCCAGCACCAGCAGCACCGCGGTCGAGAGCGAGTCGGCGAGCTCGGCGTCCTCGGCCACGTCCGGAGCGGTCAGCAGCGGCTCGGGCAGCCACGGACCGACGTACGTCTCCTTGCGGCGCGAGAGCGTGCGGATGCGGTTGAGCGCGAGCCGGGTCGTGATCCGGACCAGGTAGGCGCGCTGGTCGCGGACCTCCTCCAGCGGCACGTCGGCCCAGCGCAGCCAGGTCTCCTGGAGGACGTCCTCGGCGTCGGCGGCCGAGCCGAGCATCTCGTAGGCGACGGTGAAGAGCAGGTTGCGGTGGGCGACGAAGATCTCCGTCGCGGCATCAGCGCTCATGCCTGCGACCCTACCGCCGGCCCTACCGCCGGCCCGACCGCCGCCGAGGACGGCGGAATCCTGAACAAACCGGGCATCATCGCCCCTCCTGTGTCGTCCGAGCATCTCGTCACCATCCAGACACCGACAACCGTCAGGTTGTGACACTAGGGTTGGGGCGTGAGCGAGCCAGAGACGACGACGGTGGCCGAGGGCGTTGCCCGGATCGAGTGGGCCGCGGGCGAGGCCGTCGACGTCGTACGCCGCGAGGTGGCCGCCGCACTCCTCACCCACCATCGGGTGGAGGCGCTGGTCGACCCGGACGACACCGTCGAGCAGCGCACCGCGACCTGGGCCGGGCTCCACCGCGAGGGCCTGCTCCGCGGCGTGCGGGGCGGCCAGGACCGGATGCTCTACGCCCGGGTGGCGAGCGACGCTCCGGTGGAGGCCCCCGAGGGCTTCCGGGCCCTGCTCAACTCCTTCCTCCCGCGCAAGCGCGCGATCGGCCAGATGCTGGTGCGCGACCACGAGGACCGCGTCCTGATGTGCCAGCTGACCTACAAGAAGGACTGGGACCTGCCCGGCGGCATCGTGGAGGTGGGCGAGTCGCCCAAGCTGGCGACCACCCGCGAGATCGAGGAGGAGCTCGCCCTCGTCCTCCCCGCCGGCGACCTGCTGCTCACCGACTGGCTGCCACCCTGGGGCGGCTGGGACGACGCCGTCTGCCTGGTCTTCGACGGTGGCGTCCACCCCGCCTCGATCGTCGAGAAGACCACCCTCCAGCCGCGCGAGATCCGCTCAGTGGCGTTCTGCACCCTCGACGAGGTCCGCGAGCGGGCCGCCGACTTCACCGCGCGCCGGGTCGAGGCCGCGCTCGCGGCGCTGCGGGGCGGCCCGGGTTACACCGAGTCGGGGCGCGCGTAGCACTCCCTGCGCGACGAGCGCGCCGAGCACCAGCAGGGCGCCGCCGGCGAGCTCGCCGGCGCTCGGCACCTCGCCGAGCAGCAGCCACGCGGAGCCGATGGCGACCGGCGGCACCAGCAGGATCCACGGCACCACCGAGGAGGCCGGGTGCCGCGCGAGCAGCGAGTTGAAGATGCCGTAGCCGACGAACGAGGCGAGCACCACGGTGTAGGCCGTGGACACGAGCGCCTCCCAGCCGAAGGCGGCCACCCCGTCGCGTACGCCCTCGGGTCCGTCGATCACGAAGGAGAGCGCGAGCAGCGGGAGCGGCACGACCAGCGCCGACCAGACCGTCAGCGAGAGTCCGCCGGACACCTTGGCGGCGCGGGAGATCACGTTGCCGATCGCCCACGACAGCGCCGCGAGCAGGCACAGCACCAGCGCCACGACCGGCACGTGGCCGCCACGGCCGAGCGCCACCACGACCAGGCCGAGCGCACCGGCGACGACGCCGACCACCTGCATGGGCGTCGGCTGTTCACGCAGCACGCCGGCCGCGATGACGATGGTGAGCACGACCTGCGCCTGGAGCACCAGGCCCGCCAGGCCCGGCGGCATCCCCGCGGCCATGCTGGTGTAGAGCAGGCCGAACTGGCCCAGGCTCATGAACACCCCGACCGCCGCGACCACCTTCCACGACGCCTTCGGACGAGGAAGCAGGAAGACGGCCGGGAAGGCGACCAGGACGAACCGCACGGCGAGCAGCAGGAGCGGCGGCACCGAATGGCCGTCACGCGTCTCGAGACCCCAGTCGATGACGACGAAGTTGAAGCCCCACAGGACGGCGACCAGGACGGCGAGCAGCGAGTCACGGCGAGTCACATCAACCAGGATGAAGGCGCAGATCATGAAGCACCAGCGAATGATTCTTCATCCAATGACGTAGCATCGCTTCATGATCGATCTGTCCGCGCTCGTCGCTCTCCGGGCCGTCGACACCCACGGCTCGGTGGTGGCGGCCGCCGACGCGCTGGGCTTCACCCCCAGCGCGGTGTCGCAGCAGGTCAAGCGGCTCGAGCGGCAGGTCGGCGTCCCTCTTCTGGAGCGGATCGGGCGCGGCGTCATGCTCACCCATGCCGGGCGGCACCTGGTCGACGAGGGCTCCCGGCTGCTCGCCGACATGGAGTCGCTGGAGTCCGGGCTGCACGAGCAGGCCACGACCGTGGCCGGACGACTACGGCTGACCGCCTTCTCCACCGCGATGCGCGGGCTGGTCGCGCCGGTCGCCGGAGCGCTCCGCACCGCCCATCCCGACCTCGTCCTCACCCTCTCCGAGCGGGAGCCGTGGGACACCGTCGACCTGGTGGCGACCGGTCACAGCGAGATCGGTGTGGTGCACTCCTGGGGCGACGTGCCGCTCTCCATCCCCGACCACCTCGTCACCACCGACCTCCACCGCGACGTCGCCGACGTGATCGCCCATCGCGACCACCCGCTGGCCCAGCTCGCCAAGGTGACGCCGCACGACCTCGTCGCCGAGGGCTGGATCGCGACGCCGGAGGGCACGATCTGCCGGCAGTGGCTGAACCGGATGTACGCCGGCACCGGCCGGCTGCCGCGGATCGCGCACGTCTCGATGGAGTTCGACAGTCATCTGGCGCTGGTGCGGGCCGGCCTCGGGATCGCGCTCGTCCCCCGCCTGGGGCGGGCGGCGCTGGGTGAGGACCTGGTCGCCGTACGCGTCGTCGATCCGGTCCCCACCCGCGAGATCCTCGCGCTGCACCGGCGCACCATGACCGCCTCGCCGGCGGTCACCGTGGTGCTCGCGGCGCTAGCGGAGCAGAACGGTGCCGATCAGAACAGTGCCGAGGCCAGCGACTGACGACCCTTGAGCACGCGCTCGTCGTCGTTGCCGACCGCGGCGAAGAGCCCCAGCAGGTGCTCGCGCGCCTTGTTGCGGTCGTCCCCCGACGTACGCCGCACCAGCTCGACCAGCCGGAGGAAGGAGTCCTCCACGTGGCCACCGAGCAGGTCCAGGTCGGCGACGAGCGTCTGAGCGTCCACGTCCTCGGGCGCGGCCGCGGCGGCGGCACGGGCGGCGTTGAGGTCGACCCCCTGCGTACGCTGCAGGACCTTGGCCATCGCCAGCCCGGCGGCGGCCTCGGAGTCGGCGGGGTTGGAGGCGATCAGCTTCTCGTACTCGGCCACGGCGGCGTCGATGTCACCGCGCTCCAGCGCGTCCTGGGCCGGGGCGTAGCGCGGGTCGAGAGCCGGCTCGGCACCCTCCTCGGTCGCGCCGCCGCCGATGGCGTTGGGCTTGTGCCGCCCACCGATGCCCTGGGTGGTGAGCTGCTGCCCGAGCTGCTGGAAGACCATACGCAGCTCCTCCAGGTTGAGCGCTCCCGGGATCGGCTGGGTGACCGGGCGGCCGTCGAGCAGGATGTAGAGGAGCGGCACCTGGGGCACCTGCAGCGCCTGCGCGATCTGCGGGTTGCGGTCGATGTCGACCAGGCCGACCAGGAGCCGGCCGTCGTACTCCTCCACGACCGTCGAGACGTCGCGGGCATAGGTGACGCTCTCGGGAGCACGGGAGGCGGAGTAGAAGACCAGCACGACCGGCGCGGTCATCGACGCCTCGAGCACCGACTGGAAGATCTGCTCGTCGACCTCGACGGTGTAGGAGCCGGCGCTCCGCCCCTGGGCGGGAGCCGCATCGGCCGGACCGCCGAAGGGCGCGTCCTGTGCGGGGGTGGTGCTGGCGAGCCCGGAGAGGTCGACGGCTCCGGGACGGGAGAACGGCTGCTGCGTCATGCGGTCAATCCTAAGAGAACGGTCTAACCGACACTGCCGCGGAGGCCCGCACGCTGGACGACGCGCTGGATGGTCAGGTCACGCTCGTTCGGCCGGCCGACGAAGTAGATGTTGTTCAGGCCCTGCTCCTGGGCGGCCGACTCGAAGACGAAGTGGCCGTAGTTGAAGATCTGGCCGGTGAACGACTGCTTCACGGTGATGTCGAGAACTCGCGCCAGCGGCATGGTCGCCAGCTCGCTGGAGAGCACGCCGTGGACACGGAAGATCCGCATGTTGGTGACCACGAACCGGTCGCGGCTGACCACCAGCGACCGCCAGAACGCGTGCCCGACCAGTCCGAACGCGAGCAGCACGATGATCCAGGCGACGTTCATGTCGATCGTGGCCGCGACGATCATCAGCGCCAGGCCCAAGATCGCCTCCACCACCGGCCGGATGTAGGAGACCCAGTGATGGGTGACCTCGTCGACGACGACCTCACCTTCGTCGCGCAGAAGGTGCTTGGAGATGTCGACACCGAAGAGGTTCACACCAGCAACGATAGTGACTCCGCGAAGCGAGAGTCGACAGAACAAGCCGTACGCCGGGACAACTCCTGCCGAAAGGCCGGCGACGGCTATTCGGCGAGGAGCGTGTCCGCGGCGGCGTACGGGTCCTTCTCGCCCGTGACGACCTTCTCCGCGAGGGCGTCCAGGTCGCTCGACGACCCCACCGTCGTCCACCGCGCCCGGAGGGTCTCGACGGCGATGGCCTCGATCTCGGCCCTGGCCCGCCGCGTACGCCGCAGCTCCAGCGTGCCGCTGGCCTCGAGCCAGGCCCGGTGCTCGTCGAGCGCGGCGACGACGTCGGCCAGTCCCTTGCCGGCCTGAGCCACGGCGGTGAGGACGGGCGGGGTCCAGGCCTCGGCGGGACGGTCGGCCAGGCGCAGCATGCCGCGCAGGTCGCGCTGCACCTTGGTCGCCCCTTCCCGGTCGGCCTTGTTGACGACGTAGAGGTCGCCGATCTCCAGGATCCCGGCCTTCGCCGCCTGGATGCCGTCGCCCATCCCGGGCGCGAGCAGGACGACGGTCGTGTCGGCGAGGCCGGCGATCTCCACCTCGGACTGGCCCACGCCGACGGTCTCGACCAGCACCACGTCGAAACCGGCGGCGTCGAGCACCCGGATCGCCTGCGGCGCCGACCAGGCCAGACCACCGAGATGCCCTCGGGAGGCCATCGACCGGATGAAGACACCCGGGTCGGTGGCGTGGTCGGTCATCCGGATCCGGTCACCGAGCAGCGCGCCGCCCGAGAACGGGGAGGACGGGTCGACCGCCAGCACGGCCACGGTCCGCCCGGCGGAGCGCAGCTCGCGGACCAGCGCGGAGGTGGTCGTCGACTTCCCGACGCCCGGCGCACCGGTGAGCCCCACGATCTGGGCGTGCCCGCCGTGCGGCGCGAGCGCGGCCATCACCTCGCGGAGCCGTTCTCCGCCACCGACGGGGGCGTTCTCGACGTACGACACCAGCCGCGCGACCGCCCGGGGCTCCCCGCCCCGGGCGCGCGCGACCAGGTCGCTCACATCAGCGATGGCTCACGCCTTGGGCACACGCACGATCAGTGCGTCACCCTGGCCGCCACCGCCGCACAGCGCGGCCGCACCGGTGCCGCCGCCACGGCGCTTGAGCTCGTGCGCCAGGTGGAGCACGACGCGCGTGCCGGACATGCCGACCGGGTGGCCGAGGGCGATCGCGCCGCCGTTGACGTTGACGATCTCCGGGTCGAGACCGAGCTTCTTGGTGGACTCGATGCCGACGGCGGCGAACGCCTCGTTGAACTCGACCAGGTCGAGGTCGGCGGCGGTGATGCCCTCCTTCTCCAGCGCCTTGGCCGTGGCGTTGGCCGGCTGCAGCTGCAGCGAGGAGTCGGGACCGGCGACCATGCCGTGGGCGCCGATCTCGGCCAACCACTCCAGGCCGAGCTCCTCGGCCTTCTCCTTGCTCATCACCACGACGGCAGCGGCGCCGTCGGAGATCTGCGAGGCGGAGCCGGCGGTGATGGTGCCCTCCTTGGAGAACGCCGGGCGGAGCTTGGCCAGCGACTCGGCGGTGGTGTCGCCGCGCACGCCCTCGTCGGCGCTGACGACGATCGGCTCGCCCTTGCGCTGCGGGATCGAGACCGGGACGATCTCGTCGTCGAAGACGCCGTTCTTCTGGGCGGCGGCGGCACGCTGGTGCGACGTGGCGGCGAAGGCGTCCTGCTCCTCGCGGGTGAGCTTCACGCCCTCGGCGTTGACCTGCTCGGTCAGCCCGCCCATCGCCTGCTGGGTGAGCTGGTCGTAGAGCGCGTCGTAGGCCATCGAGTCCACCAGGGTGGTGTCTCCGTACTTGAAGCCCTCGCGGGACTTCGGCAGCAGGTGCGGCGCGTTGGTCATCGACTCCATGCCGCCCGCGACGACGATCTCGGCCTCGCCGGCGCGGATCATCTGGTCGGCCATGGCGATGGTGTTGAGGCCGGAGAGGCACACCTTGTTGATGGTGATCGACGGGATGTTCATCGGCAGCCCGCCGGCGATGCCGGCCGCGCGGGCCGGGTTCTGGCCGGCGCCGGCCTGGATGACCTGACCCATGATCAGGTAGTCGACCTGCTCCGGCGAGACGCCTGCCTTCTCCAGGGCGCCCTTGATGGCGACGCCACCCAGATCTGCCGCGGACAGGCTCTTGAGCCCGCCGAGGAGGCGACCGATCGGCGTGCGCGCCCCGGCGACGATGACGTTGGACATGGGTCCTCCAAGAATGTTGGTGGTGCTGATCTGCCACTGAGGTTACTTATTAGTAACCTCAGTGGGAAGAGAGATGACAGCAGCTTGGTGTGGCTGTCATCACACATTGTGCCTCTTAGGCCCGACCTCAAGGAGAGTAGGCCCATGACAACCGTTGAGATCCCACCCCACCTGTTCACCCAGATCGACCACGTCGGCCTCGCCGTCGCCGATCTGGACGCGGCGATCGACTTCTACGAGAAGACCTTCGGGATGAGGCTCGCTCACCGGGAGACCAACGAGGAGCAGGGTGTCGAGGAGGCGATGATCGCCATCGGCGACTCCGACAACAAGCTCCAGCTGCTCGCCCCGCTCAACGAGAACAGCACCATCGCCAAGTTCCTCGACCGCAACGGCCCGGGCATGCAGCAGCTGGCCTACCGGGTCACCGACGTGGAGCAGGTCTCCGCGATCCTCCGGGAACGCGGCGTACGTCTTCTCTACGACGCACCGCGACGCGGCACCGCCGACTCGCGGATCAACTTCATCCACCCCAAGGACGCCGGCGGCGTCCTGGTCGAGCTGGTCGAGCCGGCCGCGAACCCCGCTCACTGAGAACCGACCACGGCACGTGAACGATCCAAGAGTCATGTGTCACATCAGGCTGGCGTTAACGGTTACTCACCAGTAATGTCCAGCGAAATAGCCTCAACCGCGACCCCTACGACGACGCAGGAGCCGACCAATGCAGAAAATCCTCGACGCGATCCTTGCCGGTGACACACCCGGCGAGGAGTTCGCGAACCTCGAGATCCCCGACCACTACCGTGCCGCAACCGTCCACAAGGACGAGGTCGACATGTTCGAGGGCGTCGCGACCAAGGAGAAGGACCCGCGCAAGTCCCTCCACGTCGAGGACGTCGCCCTCCCCGAGCTCGGTCCCGGCGAGGCCTTCGTCGCGGTGATGGCCTCGGCGATCAACTACAACACCGTGTGGACCTCGATCTTCGAGCCGGTCTCCACCTTCGGGTTCCTGGAGCGCTACGGCAAGGAGTCCGAGCTCGGCGCCCGCCACAACCTCGACTACCACATCGTCGGCTCCGACCTGTCCGGCGTCGTGCTGGCCGTGGGCGCGGGCGTGACCAAGTGGAAGCCCGGCGACCGCGTCGTGGCCCACTGCCTCTCGGTCGAGCTCGAGGCTCCCGACGGCCACGACGACACGATGATGGACCCCTCCCAGCGCATCTGGGGCTTCGAGACCAACTTCGGCGGCCTGGCCGACATCGCGATGGTCAAGGCCAACCAGCTGATGCCGAAGCCGGAGCACCTGACCTGGGAGGAGGCCGCCTCCCCCGGCCTGGTCAACTGCACCGCCTACCGCCAGCTCGTCTCCGCCAACGGCGGCAACATGAAGCAGGGCGACAACGTCCTGATCTGGGGCGCCTCGGGCGGCCTCGGCGGCTTCGCGACGCAGTACGCGCTCAACGGCGGCGCCAACCCGGTCTGCGTGGTCTCCAACGAGGAGAAGGCCAAGATCGTGCGCAACATGGGCGCCGAGATGGTCATCAACCGCTCCGAGATGGACTTCAAGTTCTGGAACGAGGACGGCACCCAGCAGAACCCGAAGGAGTGGCTGCGCCTGGGCAAGGCCATCCGCGAGCTCACCGGCGGCGAGGACATCGACATCGTCTTCGAGCACCCGGGCCGCGAGACCTTCGGCGCCTCGGTGTTCGTGACCCGCAAGGGCGGCACCATCACCACCTGCGCGTCGACCTCGGGCTACATGCACGAGTACGACAACCGCTACCTGTGGATGAACCTCAAGCGGATCATCTCCAGCCACTTCGCCAACTACCGCGAGTCGTGGGAGGCCAACCGCCTCATCGCGCAGGGCAAGATCCACCCGACCCTGTCGCGGACCTACACCCTCGAGGAGGTCGGCCAGGCCTCGCTCGACGTGCACCACAACAAGCACCAGGGCAAGGTCGGCGTGCTCTGCCTGGCTCCCGAGGAGGGCCTCGGCGTCCTCGACGAGGAGAAGCGTGCGGCGCACATCGACAAGATCAACCTCTTCCGGGGGATCTGAGACTCCAGTCTCAGTAAATAGACCCGTTTGAGACTGGATTCACGGCCGGTCTCCCCTTGCGCGAGGGGCGACCGGCCGTAGTCTTGCCCTTTGGGAGCAGAGGCAGCTCGTAGACGACCTACAGTGTGAGGAATCCGCCACAAATGACGAATGAGGGACTGTCCATCTTCAACGAGGCTTCAGAGCCTCGGCAGAAGCCCGAGCAGGACTCGACCGAGACACAGGTCCTCCCCCGGGTCCCCGGCGCATCTGGTTCACCCAGCTCCGGCCACAACTCCCCACCACCGGCTCCAGGCTCGCTCCCAGCCTTCCCGGTCGTGCGTCGTGGCGGATACGACCCCGGGACCGTGAACGCACGAGTCCAGCAGCTGCTCCAGGCCAACGGCCAGGGGCAGTCGGCCCTGCGCAACGCGCAGCGGCGCATCGCCGAGCTCGAGCGCAAGGTCAACGACCTCAAGGCCGCCGCGGCCCAGAGCAACGAGGCCCCCTCCTACGCCTCGCTCGGTGGCCGCGCGAGTGCGATGCTCCGGCTGGCCGAGGAAGAGGCCGCCGCCGTCAAGGAGTCCGCCGAGAAGGAGGCCGCGGTCATCCGCGAGGCCGCCCAGCGCGAGGCTGCCGCGACGAAGGCGTCCGCCCAGCGTGACATCGAGTCGCTGCGTACGACGCACTACAAGGAGATCGACGACCACCGCGAGAAGGTGATGTCGGAGGTCCAGCAGGCCCGCAAGATGGTGCAGGCCGAGAGCGACGAGATGCTCGCCGCCGCCAAGCGCGAGGCCGACCAGATCCGGCTCGCCGTGCAGCAGGAGGTCACCCAGCTGCGTACGTCGACCCAGCGCGAGGTCGAGAAGGCCCGTGCCGGCGCGGACCGCGAGGTCCAGGAGGCTCGGCGGATGCTCTCCGTCGAACGCGAGCGCCTCGCCCGCGAGGCCGCCGACCACCACGACCAGGCGATGGCCGAGACCGCTCGCATCGTCGCCGAGGGTGAGACCCGCGCCGCGGACGCCGAGGAGCGCGCCCGGATCGCCGCCCAGCACGTCGCCGACCAGCGCGCCGAGCTGGCCAAGGAGTCCGAGGGGATCATCTCCCGCGCCCGCCGCGACGCCGAGGCGGTCCTGTCCAAGGCTCGCGCCGAGGCCGACCACCTCGCCTCCACCGCGACCGTCGAGGCCGAGAAGGGTCTCGCGATCATCAAGGCCGAGGTCGACCGTCTCACCAAGCGCCGCGACGCCATCGCCGCTCAGCTCTCCTCGCTCACCGACCTGGTCTCCGGGTTCGGCAAGACCGAGGACCCGGCCGAGCTGGAGGCACCGAAGCCGCGCACCGTGGAGGAGGACATCGTCGACGGCGAGCTCGTGGTCGATGAGAGCGTCACCCTGGTCGACTCCGACGACGACCTCTCCGACGACTACGACGACTACGACGAGCCCTCGGAGAAGACCGCGATCCGCGAGCCCGAGACTGCGAAGTCCGAAAGCCGGTGAACGCGGCCGCTGCCGACCGTCCCACGGACGGTCCTGAGTCGACGTCTGCCGAAAATGGCTCGAACGAGGACCCAGCGGTCGACAGCGAGACCGCGATCGACGTCGAGGAGCCCGAGGAGGAGAGCGAGCGCGACAAGCGGTACGGCAAGCCCGGACCGCGGTTCGACCGCAACTCGCCCTACCTCTTCGGGCTGCTCCTCGGCTTCGGCCTGCTGACCGCCTACGCGGCGGGCAACCTCCTCACCACGATGGGGAGCGTGATCCTCCAGGTGGTGGTCTCGCTCTTCATCGCCGCCGGGATCAACCCGATGGTGGTCTTCCTGCAGAGGCGTGGCTTCGCGCGTCCGTGGGCGGTCCTGACCGTCATCCTCGGCGTGCTGGGCGCGCTCGCGCTCTTCTTCGTGGCACTGGTGCCGGTGATCAGCGACCAGGTCGCCAAGATCTCGGCCAACGTGCCCGACTGGGTCGAGGAGCTCCAGCGCAACCAGCGCATCCAGCAGCTCAACGAGGACTACCAGATCCTCGACAAGGTGCAGGAGTACGTCGCCAGCGGCGACTTCGTCAGCAGCGCCTTCGGCGGTGCGCTGGGCGTGGGCCTGGCGGTGATCAACGTGCTCGTCACGGCCTTCATCGTCATCGTCTTGACGCTCTACTTCATCGCCGCGTACGACCGGACGAAGAGCGCGATCTACCGTCTCGCCCCGGCCTCGCGCCGCGACCGGGTCAGCAAGCTCGGTGACCGGGTCTTCGACGGCATCGGCGGCTACGTCTCCGGAGCCTTCATCGTCGCGCTGTGCGCCGGCCTGTCGACGCTGGTGCTGCTCTTCGTCATCGGGATGGGCGAGTACGCGGTCGCGCTGGCCTTCGTCGTCATGATCACCGACGTGATCCCGATGATCGGGGCCACGATCGGCGCGGTCATCGTCTGTGCGATCACCTTCGCGACGACCGACCTGAAGACCGGGCTCATCGCGGTCGTCTTCTACATCGCCTACCAGCAGTTCGAGAACTACGTCGTCTACCCGCGGGTCATGTCCCGCTCGGTCGACATCCCCGGCGTGGTCACCGTGATCGCGGCCCTCATCGGTGCCTCGCTCCTCGGTGTCGTCGGTGCGCTGCTGGCGATCCCGACCGCGGCGGCCATCCTGATGCTGGTCCGTGAGGTCTACGTCAGAGCTCAGGACGAGCGCTAGCACGACCCTTCGAAGCGCCGCCCGTCTCAGCCGATCAGCTCAGACGGGCGGCGCTTCGCGCTGTCAGGAGGCGGTCGTCGACTGCTCGCCCTGCTGGACCGCGATGATGCCGGCCAGCACGACCAGCCCGCCGATGAGCTGGATCAGCCCGGGCGCCTCGCCGAGCAGCAGCCAGGCGAAGACGACGGCCGAGACGACCTCGAGAAGTCCCACGAAGGACGAGAGCCGCGAACCGAGGGTGCGGGTGGCGGCGATGCCGGTGGCGTACGCGACCGAGCAGGTCAGCACGCCGAGGCCGACCAGCGGCCCCCACCAGGGCATCTCCAGTCCGGCGAGGACCACCGGCGTGGTCTCCATCGCGAACGGGATCGCCCCGATCAGGCAGAGCAGCGCGAGCAGGATCGTGGCACCGGTCAGGCCGAGCCAGGCCAGCGCGAGCGGCGGCAGCGTGGTGCTGGAGTGCGCGTTGAGCACGTAGTAGCCGGCCAGGCCGACGGCGGCCGCGGAGCCCCACAGGACACCGAGCGGATGCACGTTCGCACCGCTGACCAGGTCGAGGACCAGTACCAGCCCGGCGATCGCGACCAACGCGCCCACCATCGTCAGCGGCGAGGGCCGCTCGCCGTGCCGCAGCCACATCCAGGCGACGACGAGCACGACCCCCATGTACTCCAGCAGCAGCGCCGGCCCGACCGCCATCCACTGCACCGCCGAGAAGAACGCGAACTGCGGCACCACGATCGCCAGCAGTGCGTACGCCGCAACGACCCGCCAGCTCGAGGCGATGTTCCGCCATCGACCGGCCAGTGCCCGCACCGCGAAGGGAGCCAGGACCAGGGCGCCGATGCCGACGCGGAAGATCAGCACGCCGCCGGTCGACCAGCCGGTGTCGAAGAGGCCGCGTCCCAGCGGCCCGGACAGGCTGAAGGTGACCGCCGAGACGACCGCCAGGAGCAGTCCGGCAGCCACCAGCGGCGTCTTCGTCGTGCTCTGCGGCACCGCCTCGTCATTGGTCAAAGTCGTCATGACACATGACGATCCCAGCGACGCGGTAATGTGTCAACATGGTTTTCACCCATGACACCGAGGTAGGCCTCCAGGCGGCCGCGGCGCTGGCGAACACCCTCGCCCTCTCCCCTGGCTCGGTCGACGAGCTGGCGACCGTGGCGGCACTCGACGAGTTCTTCGTGACGTACGACTACACGGGTCGGCACGACCGTGACCGCGCCGAGCTCGACGAGGTCCGTGCCCTGCGCACCCGACTGCGCGACCTGCTCACCGCCGAGCGCGACGAGGCCGTGCGGCTGACCAACGCGCTGCTCGCCGAGCACCGGGCCACGCCCCAGCTCGTCCGCCACACGACGTACGACTGGCACATCCACGCCACCGAGCCCGACGCCCCGCTGGCGACGCGGATCGCCGTCGAGACCGCGATGGCGATGGTCGACGTGATCCGCGCCGACGAGCTGTCCCGGCTCTCGATCTGCGCCGACGACGGCTGTGCGGGGGTGGTCGTCGACCTCTCCCGCAACCGCTCCAAGCGCTACTGCTCGCCGACCTGCACCAACCGCAACGCGGTGGCGGCTTATCGAGAGCGTCAGGCGGCGAGCACGAAGTAGCGCAGCGCGACGTAGACCCAGGCGACGGCCAGCGTCACGATCGTGACCACGATGCCGTATCTGGTGAACCTCCAGAAGCTGATCGGGTGGCCGGCCCTGGCGGCGAGGCCGAGCACGACCACGTTGGCACCGGCGGCGACGGCGGTCGTGTTGCCGCCGAGGTCCGCGCCGAAGACGAGGGCCCACCACAGCGGGCTGTCGGCGCCCGAGGACGGCGTCGCGGCGACCATCTCCTCCACGATCGGCACCATCGCCGCGGTGTAGGGAATGTTGTCGACGAACCCGCCGACGACGGCCGAGCCGATCATCAGCCCGGTGACACCGGCGAGCTCGTTGTCGCCCATCAGGTCGGCGGCGAAGGTGCCCAGGGAGCCGATCACGCCGACCTCCACCAGGCCGCCGACGAGTACGAACAGGGCCATGAAGAAGGCCAGGGTCGACCACTCGACCTCCTCCAGGAACGCCTCGGTCCTGGTCCGGGAGACGACCACCATCGCGCCGGCACCGAGCATGGCGACGAGCGAGGGGTCGAGGTGGAGCTCGGTGTGCAGCCCGAAGGCGAGCATCACCAGGGCCAGGACCGCCAGGCAGCGGTAGAGGAGCCCACGGTCGGGGATCGCCGAGGCGGGCGGCTCGATCAGGCCGTCGAGGTCGACGTGGCCGCGCAGATCGTGCCTGAAGAGGACCCGGACCAGCCCGATGAGGACCACCAGCAGGATCAGGCACAGCGGCAGCGAGTGGATCAGGAAGTCGTCGAAGGTCAGGTCGGCCCGGCTGGCCACGATGATGTTGGGCGGGTCGGCGATCAGGGTCGAGGTGCCGCCTACGTTCGCGGCCAGGATGAGCGAGATCAGGTAGGGCATCGGCCGCAGCCCCAGCCGCTCGCAGACCGACAGCGTCACCGGCGTGACGAGCAGCACCGTGGTCACGTTGTCGAGGATCGGCGAGAGCGCGGCGGTGACCAGGATCAGCAGCGTCGCCAGGCGTGCCGGGCGGCCGCCGGAGTGCTTGACCGCCCAGAGCGCGAGGAACTCGAACAGACCCGTCTGCTTGAGGACGCCGACGATCACCATCATCCCGAAGAGCAGGAAGATGACGTCCCAGTCGACCCCCGTCTCATGGCTGTAGAAGGCCGACTCGGCACTGATGATCCCGAGCGCGACCATCGCGGCGACGCCACCCAGGGCGGCGGCGACGCGGTGGACGCGCTCGGTGGCGATGAGGCCGTAGGTGACGATGAAGACGGCCACCGCTGCGTACACGATCATGCGTTGAGCTCCATGCCGTCGACTCTCCGCGAACGCACGCCGGATCCGAATGGGTGCTGCCACCCATAAGGCCAGGCCAGAGGACCTGTCAGGGTTGGGGCATGAGTCACTTGCCCCTCTACTGGCGGGTCTGCCTGACCAACTGGGCGGTCTTCTGCGTCGGCACCCTGGTCCTGGCGCTGTCGCCGGCCCGGGTATCCGAGCGGGTCCTGGCCTCCGAGGCGGTCGTGCTGGCGGTCGGGCTGGTCGTGATGGCGACCCTCAACGCGCTCCTCCTGCTGCGCAGCCTGGCCCCGATCGACCGGGTGATCCGCACCATGGACTCGGTCGACCACCTCTCTCCCGACCAGCGCCTGACCACCCACGGCAGGGGCGCCGGAGCCCGGCTGGTGGCCAGCTACAACGCGATGCTCGAACGGCTGGAGACGGAGCGGAGCACCAGCAACGCCAAGGCGCTGGCCGCCCAGGAGGCCGAGCGGCACCGGATCGCCCAGGAGCTCCACGACGAGGTCGGCCAGTCGCTGACGGTCGTGCTCCTGGGGCTCAAGGGTCTGGAGCGGCAGGTGCCGGAGGCGGTGCGCCCCGATCTCGCCGCTGTGCGCGAGTCCGCGCGCACAGGTATCGACGACGTACGCCGCGTGGCGCGGCAGCTTCGGCCGGGCGTGCTCGAGGACCTCGGTCTGCACGCCGCCCTGGCCTCGCTGACCACCGACGTCGGCGCGCTCGGCCGAACGACCGTACGCCGCACCGTCGGCCGAGGACTGCCCGAGCTGCCCCAGGACCGCGAGCTGGTGATCTACCGGGTCGCCCAGGAGGCGCTCACCAACGTCGTCCGCCACGCCCACGCCGCCACCGCCGAGCTCTCCCTGTGCAAGGTCGGCGACAAGATCGTCCTCACCGTCTCCGACGACGGCCGCGGCAGCGCCGACCTCGTCGCCGGCGCCGGGATCAGCGGAATGCGCGAGCGGGCGCTGCTCGTGGGTGCCGACCTCCGGGTGTCCAGCGACCCCGGCCGCGGCACCACCGTCGTCCTGGAGGTGCCGCTGTGACCCCCACGCCTGCGAAGATCCGGATCCTGCTGGCCGACGACCACACCCTGGTCCGTCGCGGCGTACGCCTCATCCTCGACGCCGAGCCCGACCTCGAGGTGGTCGCCGAGGCGGCCGACGGCGCCGAGGCCGTCGCCGCGCTGCGTGACGTCGAGGTCGACCTGGTGATCCTCGACGTCGCCATGCCGCGGATGACCGGGCTGCAGGCCGCTCGCAGCATCGTCCGGATGCGTACGCCGCCGAAGATGCTGATGCTCTCGATGCACGACAACGAGCAGTACTTCTTCGAGGCACTCAAGGTCGGCGCCAGCGGCTACGTCCTCAAGTCGGTCGCCGACGAGGACCTGGTCAAGGCCTGCCGCACCGCGATGAGCGGCCAGGCCTTCGTCTACCCCGGTGCGATGAGCGCACTGGTCCGCGACTACCTAGACCGCCTCAACCGGGGCGAGAGTCTGCCGCGTACCGTCCTGACCGAGCGCGAGGACGAGGTGCTCAAGCTCATCGCCGAAGGACACTCGACCCGCGAGATCGCCCGCGCGCTGACGATCTCCTACAAGACCGTCGAGCGGCACCGCGAGAACATCCTCGCGAAGCTCGGCCTGCGCGATCGCACCCAGGTGACCAGATACGCGATCAGGGCGGGTCTCATCGAGCCCTGAGCCTCCCCACCCGCCCACGGACGACGAGGGCAGCCGCCAGGAGCAGCAGCGTGGCGCTCCCCGCCACGACACCGACGGCGAGGTCGGGCAGCCACGTGACGGCGAAGCCGAGCGACGCTCCCAGCAGGCTCGGCAGCAGAGCCAGGGCGACCGCGGCGGTCGCCGCAGCCAGGGCGAACACCCACCTGAGCTTCGACGAGCTCGGGCGGCGGACGGCGACCATCATGAGCATCAGACCCGCCGGTACCACCGCGGCCAGGACCCAGGGCGCCGAGGACAGCAACGGGTCGCCGCCCTTGACCGCCACCGAACCACCACGCGCGAGCTCGTCGATGTCCGCGGCGGCAGCGGCAAGGCTCGGCGCGCGCTTCTCCGCGTAGGAGTTGGCCAGGACGACGACGGCCCTGCCCTCGCCGGGGATCAGGGAGACATGCGCGAAGTAGCCGGGGGTGGCGCCGGTGTGGTGGACGCGACGGCGGTCACCGCCATCGATGCTCCAGCCGTAGCCGTAACCCCTCCCCGGCCCCGTGACCTCCTGCATGCTCCACGCCTCGCTGGCGAGGTCGCGCGGCAGCACCTCACCCGCGAGCTGCGCGCGGGCGTACGTGACCAGATCGTCGAGCGTCGAGACGACGTACCCGTAGGGAGCACCGGACTCGTCGAAGCCGGGATCGTAGGCCCGTGTCCACGCCCACCAGTGGCGATGGCCTGCGGCGAGCGTCGAGGCGCCGTCCGCGTCGGCGGCCGTGTCGGTCATCCCGAGGGGCTCGAAGAGTTCCTCCTGCGCGACCGCCGCGAACGAGCCGCCCGTGACCTCCTCGACCAGAGCGCCGAGGACCAGGTAGTCGGCGCTGCTGTAGGCGTACTCCCCCGGCGTGCCGCGGTGCTCGAGGTCCCCGGCCGCCCGGCGCAGCGCACCAGGCTCGTTGTCGAACCGCTCCGAGACGGCGAGCCCGTCACCGGCGGTGTAGCCGGCCGTATGGGTGAGCAGCTGGCGTACGGTCATCGTCGGTGCGTCCAGCCAGGTCAGATAGCGGTTCACCGGGTCGTCGAGCCGGATCCGGCCGTCCTCGACCAGGCCGAGAACGAGCGCACTGGTGAAGGTCTTGGCCACCGAGCCCACCAGGAACGGAGTCGTGGGCGAAACCGGCTCCCCGACCCCGTCCTCGCCCGAGAGGTAGGTCCGCACCTCGTCACCCTCGACGACCGCGACCGCCGCACCTGGCACTCGGTTGGCTTCACGCCACCCCTCGACGTACGCCTCGACAGCGGCGTCCGGCTCCGCCGACGTCTTCACCGCCTCCGCAGACACCGGCGAGGCGAGCACGATCGCAACCGCAGCGCCGGCGACAACATTTGTCAGAAGTCGAGAGATGTCCATGCCGCCGACAATAACCGTACGGCCATATTGTTATCATCTGATTTATGCCCAGAACCGCGGACCACGAGGGCCGACGTGCCCAGATCACCACAGGCGTGCGCGAGCTCGCTCTCTCCTCCGGGCTCGGCTCCGTGACCGTCGCCGGAACCGCGAAGGCCGCGGGCGTCTCCGTCGGCTTGGTGCAGCATTACTACGACTCCAAGGAGTCTCTGCTCGCGGACACCCTGAGCCGCCTGTTGAACGACATCGAGGGTCGCGTCGATGCCGCCATCGCCCGGGCCGAACGCGACCACGCCCGCATCGAGCACATGCTGGGCGCGGGGCTTCTGGAGCTGCTTCCCCTGAGCACCGCCCGCCGGAAGGAGACCTATCTCCGGCACGCCTTCGCCGGCCTCGCGCTCGACAACCCGACTCTCGCAGAGCACCAGCGGGCCTTCGACCGGCGATTTCGCGACCGGATCACCCAGGGGGTGAGGAACGGGATGGAGTGTGGGGAGGTCACCCCCGACACCGACAGCCTCCTCGAGGGCGAGGCTGCGTTCGCCCTGACCCAGGGGCTCGCCGCGCGCCTGCTCCTCGATCAGGAAGATGGTGCCCGGAGCCGCGCGAGGACCGCCATCGCCGCCCGGATGGCGACCGTGTTCGTCGGCCCGTGCACCAGGGAGTCCCGGTAGCTCAGGCGCCGAACTCCCGAGCGCGCAGCCGCGCCAGGTGGGCGTGCACCAGCGGGAGCACCGACGCGCCCTCGCCGCTCGCAGAGGCGACCCGCTTCACGGACCCGGCGCGCTGTCGCCACGATGCTCGGTACGCGGTGCAGCAACTCGATCGAGGTGCCCTCGTCGAGCACGTGCTCGGCGGCGACCAGCACGATGGCGGGCCTGTCGCGGTCCATGCCGCTCAGCGTAGACGCCGCGGCGACTCAGTCACCGAGGAACTGGCGCAGGGCGGCGAGGAAGGTATCCGGCTTCTCGGAGTGGACCCAGTGACCGGCGCCCTTGATCGTCACCTTGCGGTAGCGCGGGAACCATTCCTTCATCGCCGGTGCGTACTCGTCGGTGACGTAGTTCGACAGCTCGCCGGCCAGCCACAGCACGGGCCCGTCGTACGGCTCGTAGGCCTTCAGTTCCTCGGCCGGCCAGGCGCCGATGCGGTCGAGGTCGCGGCCGAGGACGTCCAGGTTCATCGCCCAGCGCCAGCCGTTCCCCTCACGACGCAGGTTCTGGAGCAAGAAGCCACGGATGGTCGGGTCCGGGACGGCCTCCAACATCCCGGCGTCCGCCTCCTCGCGCCGGGTGATGCGGCTCAGGTCGAGCGCCTGCATCGCGTCGACGTACGTCTTGAAGCCGCCGACCCGCTCGTAGACCACCGGGGACATGTCGGCCACGACCAGCTTCGCGACCAGCTCGGGGCGAGTGATCGCGAGCAGCATCGCCACCTTGCCGCCCATCGAGTGGCCGACCACCGTCGCGGGGTCGTCGGCCGAGAGCAGCTCGGCGACGGCCGCGGTCACCTCGAGGTAGTCGAAGGTCTCGGGATGCGGCGAGCGGCCGTGGTGGGGCAGGTCGACGAGCGTGACCCGATGTCTGTCGGCCAGCTGCTTCCCGAGCGTGTTCCAGTTGCGGCCCTGGCCGAAGAGTCCGTGCAGGAAGACGACGCGGCTGCCGGTCTCGCCGAGCTCGAGCGTGTGCAGGTCAGTCACAAGCGAGGATCGTACGTGCGCTGCCGACTCGCTCAGAAGTCGAAGCCGTCGAACATGTCGCCGAGGCCCTCACCGAAGCCGCCGATCGCCTCGCCCATGCCCTCGCCGATCTCACCGATCGCCTCGAAGCCACCGAACGCGCCGAACATCATGCCCGCGAACATCCAGTCCATCGGCCCGAATGAGCCGAAGTAGCCACGTGCGTAGGGCTGGTAGGCCGGTCCGCCCTGCCAGTAAGGCACTCGCTCGTTGCCCACCATCACCTTGCGGGTGTCCGGTTCGGCACCCGCCCTGATCCGCTCGAGGTCGAGCGCACAGGCGGGTACGTCACGGGGCACGCCACCTGGGGGCGCCCACTCCACGTCCTCGACCGAGAGCCCGTGGCGGGGGTCGAAGAAGCACGGCGGGCGGCGCTTGGGCAGCGGCTCCCCGGCGACCCGCGCCTCGACGCACGCGATCGCGTAACGGCCGTCCTCGACGATCGTCGTGATCTGCTTGACGTCGTCGGGCGAGGTCATCTTGTCGACGGTGCGCTTGGCCGTCTCGTACTCGTCCAGCGCTCGCTGGTAGTCGGCGTTGGCGCCCTCGTCGAGCTCCTTGCCGGTCATGTCGAGGTCGAGCTTCTGGAGCTCCTCACCGAAGGCGGTGACGTCCTCGAAGGCGAGCTGCTTGACCGGTTCGAGCTCGGCGCGCTGCTTTTCCAGCGCTCGCGCCTGCGAGCGCCTGCTGGTCACGACCACGGTCCCGATCACCGCGACGACGATGAGAAGTGCGATCAGAAGTCCCACGTCATTCAGCGTACTGCCGGGGTGGTGGGGGCGCGGTTCGTCTAGGTATGCAGGCGAACCAGCGCATCCCAAGCGGAGTTCCACTTGGGATGCGGCGGTCCGGCTGCATACCTAGACGAACTGACGCCGCTGGCGGCTCAGCTGTAGTCGCGGAACCCCTTGCCGGTCTTACGCCCGAGGTAGCCCGCGGTGACCAGGTGCTCGAGCAGCGGCGCGGGCGCGAAGCCCGGCTCGCGGAACTCCAGGTAGAGCTCACGCTCGATGGCGAGCGAGACGTCGTTGCCGACCACGTCGAGCAGCTCGAAAGGCCCCATCGGGAGGGCACAGCCGAGCTTCATCGCGGTGTCGATGTCGTCGGCGGTCGCGTAGTGGCCCTCGAGCATCTTGACCGCGTCGTTGAGGTAGGGGAACAGCAGCGCGTTGACGATGAAGCCGGCGCGGTCGCCGCACGAGACCGGCGACTTGCCGACCTGCGCGCAGAGGGCGCGGACGGTCTCGGAGACCTCCTCAGAAGTGGTCACCGTCGAGACGACCTCGACCAGCTTCATCACCGGTGCGGGGTTGAAGAAGTGCATCCCGACGACGTCGGCGGGACGCTTCGTCACCTTGGCCAGCTCGATGACCGGCAGGCTCGAGGTCGTCGTGGCCAGGATCGCGCCGGGCTTGCAGATGTCGTCGAGGTTCTCGAAGAGCGTGGTCTTGATGGCCAGGTCCTCGGCGATCGCCTCCACGACGATGTCCACGTCGGCCAGGTCGTCCAGCGAGGTGGTGCCGGTCAGCCGGCCGAGGATCTCCGGCTTCGCCGACTCCTCCAGCTTGCCCCGCCCGATCGCCTTGTCGAGGCTCTTGGTGATCCGCGCCGCGACTCCGTCGACCTTGTCCTGGCTGCGTCCGACGTACGTCACGTCGTAGCCGCCCTTGGCGAACACCTCGACGATCCCGGAGGCCATCGTCCCGGTGCCGACGACGCCCACCTTCGTGATCGTACGGCGCAGCTCGTGGGTGGCGTCGGCGCTCGGGGTGAGCGCGTCCGGCACCACGACGGGCGAGTCGGCGGCCTCGTAGGTGTAGAAGCCGCGGCCCGACTTCCGCCCGAGCATCCCGGCGGTGACCATCTGCTTGAGGATCGGTGCGGGGGCGTGCAGGCGGTCGCGACCCTGGCGGTACATCGTGTCGAGGATCTCGTAGGAGGTGTCCAGGCCGATCAGGTCCAGCAGCGCCAGCGGCCCCATCGGGTAGCCGCAGCCGAGCCGCATCGCGGTGTCGATGTCCTCGCGGGTGGCGTAGTGGCCCTCGAACATCGAGACCGCGTGGTTGAGGTAGCCGAAGAGCAGCGCGTTGGCGATGAACCCGGCCCGGTCGCCGCAGACCACCGGCGACTTGCCGAGCTTGCCGACGACCTCTCGGGCGTCGTCGAGCACGTCGGGCTCGGTCACCACGGTGCGTACGATCTCGACGAACTTCTGCACCGGTGCGGGGTTGAAGAAGTGCACGCCGACGACCCGCCCGGGGTGCTTGGAGGCGGTCGAGATCTCGGTCACCGACAGCGACGAGGTGTTGGTCGCCAGGATCGTCTCCGGAGCCACGATCTCGTCGAGGGTGGCGAGGATCGACTTCTTCAGCTCCAGCGACTCCACGACCGCCTCGACGACCATGTCGACGTCCTTGAGCGCCGTCGCGTCGGTGGCGAAGGAGATCCGGCCGAGCAGCGCCTGCTGCTCCTCCTCGCTGAGCTTGCCGCGCTTGACCGCACGACCCGTCGAGTGCGCCAGGTGTGCCTTGCCGCGCTCGAGACCCTCCTCGTCGCGCTCCACGCCGACGACGGTGAACCCGTTGCGGGCGAACACCTCCGCGATCCCCGCACCCATGGTGCCCAGGCCGACGACTCCGACTGTCTCGATCGTGCGCTCGCTCATGCCGAGCATCCTGCCACGGTGTGATGCCAAGCACGCCAGGACGCCGCTAGATTCGGGACCCGTGACCGAACAGACCCGTGCCACCGAGCCCACCGAGCCCACCGAGACCGAACGCATCGACGCCGAGCGGATCATCCCAGCCTCCCCCACCGACATCTTCGCCGTACTGGTCGACCCCGACGGCCACGTCGCCATCGACGCCTCCGGCATGCTCCAGTCGGCGGAGGGATCCGCCGTGGCCGCGATCGGCGACCGGTTCGTCGTCCACATGGACCGCGAGGCCCTCGGCGACTACCCCATGGGCAGGTACGACGTCACCGTGATCATCACCGGCTTCGAGCCCGACCGGTCGATCGAGTGGACCATCGACGGCACCATCAAGCCGCCGATCGGCCACCGCTTCGGCTACCAGCTCGAGCAGCTCGACACCGGCGACACCCGCGTCACCTCGTACTGCGACTGGTCCACCGCCCTCCCCGAGTGGAAGCCGATCTTCCCGGTCATCGACCAGAAGTCGATCCGAGCCACGCTTGGGATCCTGGAGCGAGCCGTACGCCGCGGCTACCCCCGCCCCTGACCGCCGAGGCGTCGCCCCCGCAGGCCGAGGCGTCACACGCGCGAATCGAGCCGGCACCGGAGTGCCGACTCGATTCGCGTAGGTGACGCCTCGGCCGACGTAGGTGACGCCTCGGCCGGGGGGGGATCAGTAGGTGTGGAAGCCCTCACCGGTCTTGCGGCCGAGCTTGCCCTCCTGGACCTTCTGGACCAGGAGAGGGGCGGGGTCGAAGCCGGGCTCGCCGAACTCGCTGCGGAGCTCGGACTGGATCGCCAGGGAGACGTCGTTGCCGACGACGTCGAGGAGCTCGAAGGGGCCCATCGGGAACTTGGCGGACTCCTTGATCGCGGCGTCGATCTCGTCCATGGCGACACCGGACTCGTGCAGCTTGACGGCGTCGTTCAGGTAGGGGAACAGCAGGGCGTTGACGATGAAGCCGGAGCGGTCACCGCAGGAGACCGGCACCTTCTTGACCGCGGCGGACAGCGCGCGCACGGTCTCGTCGACCTCGGCCGAGGTGAGGTCGGTCGTGACCACCTCGACGAGCTTCATCACCGGCGCGGGGTTGAAGAAGTGCATCCCGATGACGTCGCCGGGGCGTGCAGTGACCTTGGCGAGCTCGGTGATCGGCATCGAGCTGGTGGTCGTGGCCAGGATGGCGCCGGGCTTGGCGATCCGGTCGAGGTCCTTGAAGAGCTCGGTCTTCACCTCGAGGTCCTCGGCGATGCCCTCGACGATCAGGTCCGCCTCGGCGAGGTCCTCGCGCGAGGTGCTCCCGGTGAGGCGGCCGAGCACGGCGGCCTTGGTCGCCTCGTCCGAGCGGCCCTTGGCGATGGCCTTGTCGAGCGACTTGGTGATCCCGGCGACCACTCCGTCGAGCTTCTCCTGCGAGCGGCCGACGAAGACGACCTCGTAGCCGGCCTGGGCGAAGACCTGGACGATGCCGGAGGCCATCGTGCCGGTGCCGACCACGCCGATCTTCTCGATCGTGCGGCGCAGCTGCGGGGCGCGTACGTGGTCCCCGGCCACCGCAGCGAACGTCCCGGCCTCGTCGGAGATCTTGGTCAGCAGGTCGGCCGGCTTGTGCAGGTTGTCGCCGGTCTCCTCGAAGCGGGCGAGCAGCGCGTCGCGGACGACAGAAGCGCCGATCTCGTCGACCGTGGCCAGCGGTCCCTGGGGGTAGCCGCAGCCGAAGCACATGGCGTTGTCGATGTCGGTGGCGGTGGCGTAGCCCGACTCGAGCATGCGAATCGCGTGGTTGAGGTAGGGCAGTACGAGCACGTCGTGGATGGAACCCTGGGTCGAAACCGTCATGCGACGGAAGACTGCCAAATTTATTACCCATGAGTAACCCCTGACGGCGTGACGCTGCTCACATGGGCCCATGCGATACGTTCTCCCGGTGAGACTCGTCGTTGCCACCTGCCAGGTCGACTACGCGGGGCGGCTCACCGCCCACCTCCCGATGGCCACCAGGGTGTTGATGCTCAAGGCCGACGGATCGGTGCTGGTCCACTCCGACGGGGGCTCCTACAAGCCCCTCAACTGGATGTCGCCGCCGTGCACCCTCTCGGAGGGCAAGTCCGACGACGGCCGCATCGAGTGGACCGTCACCTCCAAGACCAATGACACCCTGCGCATCCTGATCGAAGAGATCCACCACGAGTCGTCCCACGACCTCGGCGTCGACCCCGGCCTGCAGAAGGACGGCGTCGAGAAGCACCTCCAGGAGCTCCTCGCCGACCACCCGGCGACGCTGGGCGAGGGCCTGACCCTGGTACGCCGCGAGTACCCGACCGCGATCGGCCCGGTCGACCTGATGTGTCGCGACGCCGACGGGAAATCGGTCGCCGTCGAGATCAAGCGACGCGGCGAGATCGACGGAGTCGAGCAGCTGACGCGCTATCTCGAGCTGCTCAACCGCGACCCGCTGCTGGCCCCGGTGCGCGGCATCTTCGCAGCCCAGGCCATCAAACCGCAGGCCCGCGTGCTCGCCGAGGACCGCGGCATCACCTGCGCAATCGTCGACTACGACGCGCTTCGCGGCCTCGATGACCCGACCGAGAGACTCTTCTGACCAACAGTTGGTGCACGGTCAGGCAAGTTCACGTCGGCGAAACACCATTCCATACGTTTCGCATGGAACTGCGTGACAAGATTCGCGCCATGTCCATGAACTACTCGGGGCATGGCGTTGGGGGCCGCCTGTCCGTGAGCGACGTCGAGACGATCATGATCGATCTCCTGACGATGCAGCAGATGCACACGGCGGAGTTCCATGCGATCAAGGGGCGGATGGAGCGCACCGATGCCGCGATCGACAGCGTCAACGCGCGTCTGGACAGCGTCGAGCGGCGGCTGGACGACCTGTTGATCTCGATGAGTCAGCTGCTCAACTGGATCAACCCCCGCTGATCGATCGAGTCGGCCCGTCCTGACCCGGAACCGCGTCGAGTCGGCCCGTCATGACGAGCCGACTCGGCGGGGTTTTCGGTCAGAACGAGCCGACTCGGCAGGTCAGGAGTTGACGGTGATGGGCTCGCCACCGGAGACGAGGCGCCAGTCGACCGAGGCGAAGGCGGCCGGGTCGATGACCTGGTTGGCGGTGACCCAGTCGATGAGCAGCTGACGGATCTCGACCTGCTGGTTGTAGACCACGGTGGCGTCGGTGACGTGCGGGAAGCCGCCGCCGCCGGACTGGCGGTAGTTGTTGACCGCGAGCACGAACTCCTGCGCATCGGTGACCGCAACGCCTCCATAGGAGAGGCCGGTGATCCGCGAGCCCACCGGGACGGAGATGTCGATGTCGTAGGTCAGCGGCGCGTCCAGGCCGGCGATCGTGTCGAAGTTGTAGTCGGGCGTGCCGTTGGGCGCGGTGCCGGTCGGGGCGTTGGTCACCTGGTCGATCGGGAACGGACCGGTGCCGCTGACCTGCTTGAAGTAGCGGGCGGAGAACTCGAGGTAGTCCTTGAGCTGGGCGCCGGTGATGCGCACCGCCATCAGGGTGTTGTCGTAGATGTAGAGACCGGCGACGTCGCGTACGGTCACCTCACCCGCAGGGAAGGCCGCAGCACGGCTGAACGGGGCCGCGATCGAGATGACCGGCAGCTCAGCGTCGGAGCCGGTGAGCGCCGCCTTGACCGCGTCGGCCTGGACGAAGTTGATGAAGTCGATGATCGGTACGTCCTCGACGACCGCCCGCGCGGCCAGCATCTCCACCGCCGAGGTGCCGACGACGGAGTTGACGTAGTCGACGACCACGTCGTGCTGCTCCTGGACGGCGGCCGAGACCTCCGGGTCGGGGTCGACGGTGTTGGAGTTGAGCGTCTGCGAGGTCGCCGACTCCAGGACCCATCGGGGCCGGCCTCGGCGCTTCTCGCGGCGTACGACCAGGTCCATCACGGAGACGCGCATGCCCCAGTAGAGCGGCTCGGTCAGCAGCACCTGCTTGCCGGTCTCGGTGTTGGTGACGTAGCGCTGGGTGATCTCCCGGTGGGCGTGGCCGACGAGGATCGCGTCGACGTCCGGCACCTGCTCGGCGACCAGGGTGGAGGCGTTCTCCGGGGGCAGCTCGTCACCGTAGGAGCTGGAGGTGTCGGCGCCGGAGTGAGCGCTGATGATGACCAGGTCGCAGCCGGCCTTCTTGAGCTCGGGCACGAAGATCTTGGCCTGCTCGACCAGCCCCGGGAACTCCATCCGACCCTCGACGTTGGCCTTGTCCCAGATCGCGATGCCGGGGTTGGTCAGACCGAGCACACCCACCCGGAGGCGGCGGCCACGGCCGAGGTCGTAGTCCTTGATGACGTAGGGCGGGAAGACCGGCAGCTTGGTCGACGGGTCGACCGCGTTGGCGCCGAGCATCGGGAAGTCCACCTGCTCCTCGAACTTCCGGATGGTGTCGATGCCGTAGTTGAACTCGTGGTTGCCCAGCGCCGCGGCGTCGTAGCCGACCAGGTTCATCGCCCGCGCCATCGGGTGGATCGCGCCCTCGGTGATCGGGTCGATCCGGGCGTAGTAGTAGGCCAGCGGGGTGCCCTGGATGGTGTCGCCGGCGTCGATCGTGAGGATCGGCTCACCGCGACGCTCCTGGCGCACGGCATCGATCAGCGTCTTGACCTTGGCGACGCCGATCTCGTTGCCGGCGCTGTTCGAGAACTCGGCGTTCTTGTAGTAGTCCCAGTTGAAGACGTTGCCATGCAGGTCGGTCGTGCCGAGCACGGTCAGCCGGACCGTGTCACCCTTTCCCGCGCTGATCGCACCATGGGCCGGAGTGGCGGTGTAGCCGGCAGCGCTCAGCGCCGCGGCGCCCGTGACAGCAGCACCGGACAGGACAGAGCGGCGGGTGGCGTGAGGCATCGGTAACGTCCTTGCACGAGTAGGTAATCGTCTGCAAGGCAATTCCTACCACCTCGGGCACAACTTGGCGCCGCCTTTCCGCTCAAGCAGCCAGATGCTTCTTCTTGACCGGCTTGCCGTCGAGGGTCACCAGGCGCCGCTTCTTGACCGTCATGCCCTCGGGCAGCGTGCCCTCCTTGAGCATCCGGATCGGGCACCGCTTGCAGCGCGACTTCGATACGCAGCACTCCGTCTTGGGAGGCTTCCTCTTTTTGGCCACCCTCGAAGGGTAACAGCAGAGTTAGGCAAGCCTTACTTCACGAGGGCTGCCACGTCGGTGGCACAGCCCCAGCTCAGGGTCACCCCGGCGCCGCCGTGGCCGTAGCAGTGCACCACCCGTCCCTCGCGCTCCAGCCGGACCGACGGACGGGCCGGGCGGAGGCCGACCAGATGCGCCCTGACCTGGGCGTTCGCGATCTCCGGCACCGCAGCGGTGGCGTCGGCCAGGATCCGCTCGGCCGTACGCGGGTCCGGGCTCTGGCCCCAGGCGTGCGGGACCGACGTACCTCCGACCACGGTGTCCCCGCCGCGCGGGAAGACGTAGGAGGGCGCCTCGCCCTCGGCCTCCAGCCACTCCTCGGTGGCGCCCGGTTCGAGGATGACGATCTGCCCCTGGACCGGATAGAGGCTGGTGTCGCCGACCAGCTCCCGCGCGCCGAGGCCGGTCGCGTTGACCACGACATCGGCGTCCAGGCTCTCCAGGTCGTCGACGGTCCCGGTGGTGATGCTCCCGCCGGCCTCGGTGACCTGCCGCTCGAGCCACGGCAGGTAGACCGGCATCTCGGCGATCGGGGCGGTGAACTCCGCGCGGTTCTCGCCGACGGTCAGGTCGGTGATCGGCGCGGCCCACCACAGGTCGGACCCGGGGTTGTGCTGGGTGCCGTGGACCATGCGTACGCCTGCCTCGGGCTCCTCACGAGCCAGCCGGGCGAGCTCCAGGAAGGTCTCGGCCGCCCAGACCATCACCCGCTCGCGCGGCTCGGCCAGGTAGGGGAACCAGAACCCGCCGGCCACCGCCGAGGTGGTTCCGCTCGTACGCTCCCGGCCGATCATGCTCACCTCGTGACCGGCCTCCAGCAACCGCACCGCGCACGAGAGCCCGATGACTCCGGCTCCGACCACCGTTACCCGCATGCGCGGCAGGCTACTAGCCCTGGTCACTCCGCGAGGCGACGAGCCAGCACCGGGACGACGATGGCGGCGGCCACGACGTGCATGAGCATCAGGACGACCGCACTGGCGGCGTCGAAGCCGAAGGTCACGTCGGGCACGAGCGAGGCGACGGTCAGCACGACGGTGGTGACCACGAACGTACGCCGCGGGCGACGGGCGACGCGGGCCATCACCGCAGCCATCGCGACGCCGATGAGCGAGAAGAATGCGGTCAGCTGGGCGTAGCCGGCGAGCGGGATCGTGCCGCTGGCGGTCTCGAAGCTCACCCCTGCCGCCGAGGCGACGACGGCGAGGACGGTGACGACCGCGCTGGCGGCAACGGTGGCGCCGAGGCCATGGAGCCAGACCGACTTGCGGGCAGCCGAGCCGGCGGCGCGCGCGGCGCGGTTGGAGTAGGTCTGCTGGGCGGTGGTGATCGTGGACATCTCGTTCTCCCGTGAGGTGGCGGGAGGCGCTGTCCGCCTCCCTCTGCCCCTTCCACGAACGGCCGCACGCAGAATCGACACGTCTCCCGAAAGTTTTTTCGGGAGACGTGTCGACGGCGGACTCAGGAGAGGTCGTTGGCCTTACGGATGACCTCGACGATGTCGGCCATGATCTCGGTGAGGCTGAAGTCCTTGGGCGTGTAGACCGCCGCTACCCCCGACGCGAGCAGCGCCTTGGCGTCGGACTCGGGCACGATGCCGCCCACGATGACGGGTACGTCGCCCAGGCCCGCCTCGCGCAGCCCGTCGACCACCGAGGGCACGAGCGACATGTGGGAGCCGGAGAGGATGGAGAGCCCGACCACGTGTACGTCCTCGGCGACCGCTGCGGCGACGATCTGCTCCGGGGTGAGCCGGATGCCCTGGTAGATGACCTCGAAACCGGCGTCACGGGCCCGCACCGCGACCTGCTCGGCGCCGTTGGAGTGACCGTCCAGGCCCGGCTTGCCGACGAGCATGCGCAGCTTGACGCCGAGCTCCTCGCCGGTGGCCTTGACCCGGTCGCGTACGGCCGCCAGCTCGGCGCCCGCCTCCGCGGCACCGACGGCACCGGAGACACCGGTGGGTGCCCGGAACTCGCCGAAGACCTCGCGCAGGGTGCCGGCCCACTCCCCCGTGGTCGCGCCCGCACGGGCAGCGGCCAGGGTGGCCTCCATCAGGTTGGCGTCGGTCTTCGCGGCGGCGGCCAGCGCGGCCAGCGCCTCGGAGACGGCCGACTCGTCACGCTCGGCCTTCCACGCCTCGAGGGAGGCCTTGGCAGCCTCCTCGGCGCGGGGGTCGGCGACCATGATCGCCGCGTCCAGGTCGGCGGTCAGCGGGCTCGGCTCGGTCGTCGTGAACTTGTTGACGCCCACGATGATCTCCTCGCCGGACTCGATCGCGGCGCGACGGCGGGCGTGTGAGGAGACCAGCTCGGACTTCATGTAACCGGTGTCGACCGCGGCGATCGCGCCCCCCATGGCCTGGACCCGGTCGATCTCCTCCTTGGCGCCGGCGACGAGCTCGGCCACCTTGGCCTCCACGACCGGCGAGCCGTCGAAGAGGTCGCCGTACTCCAACAGGTCGGACTCGTAGGCCAGCACCTGCTGCAGGCGCAGCGACCACTGCTGGTCCCACGGACGCGGCAGGCCCAGGGCCTCGTTCCAGGCGGGCAGCTGCACCGCGCGCGCCCGCGCGTTCTTGGACAGCGTCACCGCGAGCATCTCGAGCACGATGCGCTGCACGTTGTTCTCCGGCTGCGCCTCGGTCAGGCCGAGGGAGTTGACCTGGACGCCGTAGCGGAAGCGGCGCATCTTCGGGTCCTCGACGCCGTAGCGCTCACGGGTGATCTCGTCCCACAGCTGGACGAAGGCGCGCATCTTGCACATCTCCTCGACGAACCGCACGCCCGCGTTCACGAAGAACGAGATCCGGCCGACGACCTTGCCGAAGTCCTCCTCGGAGACCTGACCGGAGGCCTTGACCGCGTCGAGCACCGAGATGGCGGTGCACATCGAGTAGGCGATCTCCTGCACCGGCGTCGCGCCGGCCTCCTGCAGGTGGTAGCTGCAGATGTTGATCGGGTTCCACTTCGGGATCTGGTGGACGGTGTAGGCGATCATGTCGCTGATCAGGCGCAGGGAGTGCTCCGGCGGGAAGACGTACGTCCCCCGGGACAGGTACTCCTTGATGATGTCGTTCTGGGTGGTCCCGGCGAGCTTGGCGGCCACCTCGGCCGGGTCCATGTCGGGGTTCTGCTCCTCGGCGGCGACCTGGTACATCGCGAGCAGCCACATGGCGGTCGCGTTGATCGTCATCGAGGTGTTCATCTCGGTGAGGGGGATCTGGTCGAAGAGCTTGCGCATCTCCCCCATGTGCATGATCGGCACGCCCACCTTGCCGACCTCGCCACGGGCGAGGGCGCTGTCGGGGTCGTAGCCGGTCTGCGTGGGCAGGTCGAAGGCGACCGAGAGACCGGTCTGCCCCTTGGCGAGGTTGGTGCGATAGAGCTCGTTGGACGCCTCGGCGGTCGAGTGGCCGGCGTACGTCCGCATCAGCCAGGAGCGATCCTTCGCCGGGCGGCTCTGCTCGGAAGGCGTGGTGTCCGTCATAAGAGGCATGCTAGCCCCTCGGTTACCGATCAGTAACCGGGTCCGGTGTGGAAGATGTCACTCGCCTGCCCACTCTTTACCGACTACGCGATGAGCGGCGAGTTCTCCACCTCGAGTACACGATAGAGCCTGGAGAGGTGGAGCATACGCCGCACCGCGGGCGTGCAGCCCTGCAGTGTGAGACGGCGACCCTCGGCGTGAGCCTGCCGGGTCGCGACAGCGAGCAGCTTCAGCGCCGTCACGTCCGCACTGGACACACCGGAGACATCGAGCACGACATCACCCTCGACCGACTCGAGGTGGTCGTAGATGACACTGCGGGCCATCCAGGTGCTGCGTACGTCGAAGTCGCCGTTCAGCACCAGCGTCGGCCCGTCGATCACGATCTCCATGCCTGCCTCCATCCCCAGAAATGGGCTGCCCTCACCCAGAAGGCTCTACCCACGAGTTGGCGCTCCCTCTCGCCCACTATGACGCGCGGCAGCTGGGATTGGTTGCACCTCAACAGCCCCGTTCGTCACTTCCGTCACTATTTTCTGTCAAACGACCACGCTCGCCGAGAACTGGCCCGTCCGCATAGGCTCAGCGCATGGTCAACCTGACACGCATCTACACCCGCACCGGCGACGCCGGCGAGACCCGGCTCGGCGACATGAGCCTGACCGCGAAGACCGACCTGCGGCTGGAGGCGTACGCGACCACCGACGAGGCCGGGGCGGCGATCGGTGTCGCGCTGGCCCATGGCGGCATCGACGAGGACGTCGTCAAGGTGCTGACGACCATCCAGAACGACCTCTTCGACGTCGGTGCCGACCTCTCGACCCCGGTCGTCCCCGACCCCGAGTATCCGCCGCTGCGCGTCGAGCAGGCCTACATCGACCGGCTCGAGGCCTGGTGCGACGACTACAACGAGCCGCTGGAGAAGCTCCGCTCGTTCATCCTCTCCGGCGGCACCGTCGCCGCGGCCCATCTGCACGTGGCCCGCACGGTCGCGCGCCGTGCCGAGCGGGCCGCCTGGGCTGCGTACGAGGTGCACGGCGAGACCATGAACAAGCTCGCGCTGACCTACCTCAACCGCCTCAGCGACCTGCTCTTCATCCTCGCCCGGCACGCCAACCGCGAGCAGGGCGACGTCCTGTGGGTGCCGGGCGGCGAGCGCTAGCCAGAGCTCACAGCCAGCCGCGACGACCCGCCTCGTAGCCGAGCTGGAGGCGGGTGTCGACCCGTGCACGGTCCATCATCTGGCGCACCCGCCGCTGGACCGTACGCAGCGACAACCCGAGCTGCGCCCCGATGGAGGCGTCGGTCAGACCTGCCAGCAGCAGCGAGAGCACCTTGGTGTCCAGCGGCTCGAGCCGGTCGGCGGCCGTCTCGACCGTACCCTCGGGCGTCGCGACCAGCTTCGGCGCCGAGTTCCAGATCAGGTCGAAGAGGGCGATGATCGCGTCGAGCAGACCGCTGGGGTGCAGCAGCAGCGCGTCCTGGACCGTGTTGTGCTCGCTGTTCATCAATGGGATCAGGGCGATCTCGCGGTCGACGATGAAGGCGCGCAGCGGCACGGTCGGCACCACCCGGAGCTCGATGCCGATCTCGAGCCCGGAGTCGATGGTCTCGTAGATGCCCGGCGTGTCGAAGACGGAGCGCTCCAGCACGATGTCGTGCCTGACGCCGCGCTCGATCGCGGCCCGCTCGGCCTCGTCCGCGTCCTCCCGTGTGACGACCGCGGCCTGCGGCTTCTGCAACGCCTGGATGCACTTCTTCGCCGAGTACTGCAGCTGGGCGAACCGCTGGGCGATCGCCTCGGTGCCGTGCACCACGTCGACGACGTCGGCCACGTCCCGGCGAGCGACGGAGCCGCGGTAGAGACCGGCGAGCTCGGTCATCTCGACCTGTGCGCGTCGCAGCTCGTCCTGCCGCTGGACCAGCAGCGCCCCGAGAGCCACCGCCGGAGGCGAGGCGACGTATCTGTCCTGCCCCGCCGACGCTCGGGCGACCAGCCCCTTGCCCTCCAGCGTGGCCAGCACCGCGGAGACCGCGAAGCTGTCCAGGTCGGCCGCCTCGGCCAGCTCGTCGAGGTTGGCCGACGGCGCGCCGACCAGCTGGCGGTAGACCGTCTCCTCGAGATTGTCGAGACCGAGCGCATCGAGCATCCGAGAACCCTTTCGTAGTGAGGGAAGAACGACGGACATCATGGCAGATATACGACACGTCACATTCCCGCCATGGCGGTTCGACTTGCATTCACCGCCGACTTGGCCGAAAGTATTCATCGCCACCTCGGTCCGGATCCCCCCGCTCGGATCGAGGTGGCTCTACTTTTGCGCGACGAAGTCGTCGCGACGGGTTCGGATTCGGTTGCCCGCATGTCCGCGACGGACGCGCGGCTATGCAGACCCATGAATGCACCGAAACCCCATCAGGCTGCGCCTCTGGTCTAGACCACCGCCACCGCAACGAACGAGACGCTCCTCACCACCAGCGTCCACGAAGTCGCAGAACCGCCCTCATGCTGGAAGACTAGGTCGGGTGTCCTCGCTCGAAGCTCTCACGAACGACCTGCTCCGCGAGACCTTCGACCCACAGACCATGGAGCGCGGCAAGGCCTACGCGACCGAGGGCCGCGTCGCCGAGCCCCAGATCAGCGAGGTCGCTGGCACGCTGCGTGCCACGGCCGAGGTCCGGGGAAGCGGCCCCGTCCCCTACCGCGCGACCCTCAGCCTGGAGTCCAGGAACGGCGTCGACCGGGTGACCAGCTCGTGCACCTGCCCCGTACGCAACAGCTGCAAGCACGGTGCCGCCCTGGGCCTGGTGCTCACCGGCTCACGCACCGCGGCGGCGTCGCCGAGCTCGTTGTGGGAGACGGAGCTGCGTACGCTGCTCGGCCAGCTCGCCGAGGACAACAAGCCCGAGGACGACCTGCCGGCGCTGGCGCTCGAGATCGACGTGCACAGCCCGCGGTCGGCGGTCGCGAGCTCCCCCACGGTCGAGCTCCGGCCGATGCGGATGGGCAACCGCGAGCGCTGGGCGAAGACCGGCGCCGACTGGTCCAACATCCCCGGCGCGCTGCCGGGCAAGGACTTCCCGCGCAGCCAGCTGCTCCCTCTCCAGGAGCTGGCCCGGCAGCTGCGGCCCGACCGGCTGCTCTACGCCCGCGGCTCCTCGCTCAGCCTCGCTGACTTCGGCGAGCACGCGGTCAGCCTGCTCCGCGACGCGATCCGTGGCGGCGTGACGGTGCTGCCCGGCGAGAACGTACGCGGCGTGGTGATCTTCGATGAGCCGCTCTCGCTCGCCGGCGAGCTGCGCCGTGAGGACGGCGAGGCCGTCCTCCGCTTCGGCCTGGCCCACGGCGACCGCGTCTACGCCGGCCCGACCGTGCTGCCGATCGGTCGCCCGACCCGCTCGGTGGGCGTGCTCGACGCCGGCGTGCTCCACCTCGGCGACCTGGCCGGGCCGCTGTCGACGCATGCGCAGCGGCTGGTGACCGCCCGAGAGCCGCTGACCGTCCCCGAGCCCGAGATCGGCACGCTCAGCGCCCTGCTGGGCCCGCTGGCTCGTCTGGTCCCGCTGCGCTCGACCGACGACTCCCTGGACATCCCGGCGCCTCCCGCGCCGCGCCTGAGCCTGACGGTCACCTGGCGCAGCTCGACACATGCCACGCTCGGCTGGACGTGGTCCTACGGCGTACGTCACTACCCGGTGGACTCCCGCGAGGATCTCGGCTTGGTCCGTGATCCGGCCGCGGAGGCCGTCCTTCGCGACAAGGTCTCCGCCGAGCTGCTCCGCAAGCAGGAGGTACGTGACGGCGACGCGCTCGCGCTCGCCATCCACGACCTCCCGGCGCTGCGTGAGGTCGACGGCGTCGAGGTCACCGAGGTGGAGCGGCCCGAGTTCCGCGAGACCGACGAGGACCCGGAGATCTCCTTCGAGATCACCTCCCCCGAGGGCGGCGCCGGGATCGGCCAGGACTGGCTCGACCTGCAGGTGGTGATCCGGATCGGCGGCGAGGCCGTCCCGCTGCCCGACGTGCTCGCGGCACTGACCCGGGGCGACGAACACCTGATCCTCCCCAGCGGCACCTACATCACCACGGACCGCCCCGAGCTCGACCGGCTGCGCAACGTCGTCGAGGCCGCCGGGCAGCTCCACCAGCGCACCGGCGACGGGATCGCGGTCGGCAAGCACGACCTCGGGGTCTGGGCCGAGCTCGCCGAGCTGGGCGTCGTGGACCAGCAGGCCGCCGAATGGGTCCGACGGGCCCAGGCGCTGCGTGACCTGCGCGAGATCCCGCGGCCGGAGCCGACCGGTCTGGCCACCGAGCTGCGCCACTACCAGCTCGACGGCTTCCACTGGCTCGCGTTCCTGCACGATCAGGGCCTCGGCGGGATCCTCGCCGACGACATGGGTCTGGGCAAGACGCTGCAGGTGCTGGCCACCATCTCCCATGCCGTGCACTCGGAGCCCGGCCCGCGCGCCCCCTACCTCGTGGTGGCGCCGACATCGGTCGTCCCGGCCTGGGTCCAGGAGGCCCGCCGCCACACTCCCGGCCTCCGAGTGAGCACGGTCAGCAAGCGCGTCGACTCCGTGGCCGAGGCCCGCGAGGACGCCGACGTCGTGGTCACCACCTACGCCATCCTCCGGCTCGAGCAGGACGCCTTCGCCGGGCGCCCGTGGGCCGGTCTCGTCCTCGACGAGGCCCAGCAGGTCAAGAACCACCAGTCCAAGACGTACGCAGCCGCCCGCCGCATCGACGCCCGCTGGCGTCTCGCGGTCACGGGCACACCGTTCGAGAACCGGCTGATGGAGCTGTGGGCGCTGCTCTCGATCACCGCGCCGGGGCTCTACCCCAGCCCTCGGATGTTCCGCGACACGGTGGTCTCTCCGGTGGAGAAGTCGGGCGACGACGGAGCGCTGCGCCGGTTCCGGACCCGGCTGCGCCCGTTCCTGCTGCGACGCACCAAGGAGCTCGTCGCCGACGACCTGCCGCCCAAGCAGGAGCAGGTGCTCGGCGTGGACCTCAACCCGGCCCACCGCAAGATCTATGACGCCCACCTGGCCAGGGAGCGGCAGCGGATCCTGCACCTGCTCGACGACTTCAACGACAACCGGGTCGCGATCCTCAGCGCACTGACCAGGCTGCGCCAGCTCTCCCTCGATCCCGGCCTGGTCGACCCCGAGGACGACCACATCGGCTCGGCCAAGCTCGACACCCTGGTCGACCACATCGAGGAGCTTGCCGCCGAGGGCCACAAGGCGCTGGTCTTCAGCCAGTTCACCTCGTTCCTCGGCCGGGCCCGCACCCGGCTCGCGGAGGCCGGCATCGACGCCGCCTATCTCGACGGTGCTACCCGTGACCGTGGTGCGGTGATCGAGAGCTTCCGCGACGGAGATGCCCCGGTCTTCCTGATCTCGCTGAAGGCCGGAGGCGTCGGTCTGACCCTGACCGAGGCCGACTACGTCTTCGTGCTCGACCCGTGGTGGAACCCTGCCGCCGAGGCCCAGGCCGTCGACCGCGCCCACCGGATCGGCCAGACCCAGCACGTCATGGTCTACCGGCTGGTCTCGACCGACACGATCGAGGAGAAGGTCATGGAGCTCAAGGAGCGCAAGGCCGAGCTCTTCGCGAAGGTCGTGGACGGCGAGGGTGCCATGGGATCCACCATCGGCGCCGACGACATCCGCGCACTCTTCGACTGAAACGGGCGGGCGGGGGCGTCGCTCTCGTGTAACACGTCGTTCGTAGGACTACTCGCCCTGTCAGAACGACCGGATAGTCCCACGAACAGCGTGTTACACCGCCCGCCGGCGCGCCACGGTCCCGGCGAGCGCCGCCGCAGGGAGCATCAGGACCGCGACGACCAGGAGCGCGCGCAGGGTGCCGATCTGGTCCCCCACGGCACCGAGGATCGGCGGGAATCCGAGGAAGGCGCCATAGGCCAGCGTGGAGACGACCGATACGCGCGCCGCTGCCCGGGTCTCGTCGTCGGCGGCGATGCTGATCCCCAGCGGAAAGCCCAGGGCGGCGCCGAAGCCCCACAGGACGATCCCGGCCAGGGCGAGCCCGAACGAGCCGGCGAACACGGTCAGCACGATCCCGGCGCCCGCCAGCGCCGCCGAGGTGATCAGTACCGGCTGCCGGCCGATCCGGTCGATCACCTTCGCGCCGGCAAACCTGGCCAGGCTCATGCAGAGGACGAACACCGCATAGCACGCCACGCCGACCCGATGGCTGACGTCGTAGCCGTCGATCATCGCCAGCGACACCCAGTCGTTGGCGCTTCCCTCCGCCGCGGCGAAGGCGAGCACCATCAGGCCCAGCAGCAGGGTGTGGGGCGAGCGCCAGGCGGCCAGCAGCTCACGCCGTGGCGAATGCCCCTCCGGCGGCGCCGCGGTCGGGAGGAACCCGGCGGTCCCCCACCAGCAGATCGCCAGAGCGACGGCCGCGACGCCGGCGATGTGCCACACCGTCGGCAACGTACCCACCAGGGCGATGCCCAGCAGCCCACCGAGCACGGTGCCGACGCTCCACATCGCGTGCAGCTGCGGCATCAGCGTCTTGCCACCCAGCCGCTCGACCGCGGCACCCTCGACGTTCATGGCGACGTCCCAGACCCCGTAGCCGACGCCGTACGCCACCAGGAACACCGCCACCAGCCATGCCTGTCCCAGCCAGCTGCCGGAGATCGCCACCATGGTCAGGGCGGCTGCACAGAGCACCGCGCAGCGGCGTACGACCCGAGCGGCACCCCAGCGCATCACCAGCCCCCCGGCGAGCGGCAGCGCGGCGACCGACCCGATCCCCATCGCCAGCAGCATCAGGCCGACGGCAGAGTTGGTCAGACCGAGGCTCTCGCGCAGGGCGGGGATACGGGAGATGAAGGTCGCGGACAGCAGCCCGTTGGTGGCGAACGCCACCACCGATCCGGCTTGGGCACGGTGAAGAGGCGTCACGGGTAAAGGCTAGTGGCCTCCAGGACGTGCCCACGGAGTGTGGTCTCAGTCCCGCTTCTTCTCGTAGGGACCGCCGCGTCCGAAGATCGGCAGCACCCACGGCTGGCGCAGCGGGGCACCGGCGAGCGCGACGACCGCGAAGGCGGTCGCCAGGACCCAGGCGATCCCGTAGAGCGCGCCACCGAGCCCGAAGGTCACGATCGTGACGGCGAGCAGGGTGAGCTGCAGGTTGAGGGCGCCGGCGGCGTGGTGCTTCACGAACTCGGAGCGCTTGCCGACGGTGTAGTAGAGGATCGCGGGGCCGACGACGACCGGCACCCAGGTCGTGGCCTGGGCGAGCGCGGCCAGCAGCCGCTCCTCGGTGGTCGGCGGTGGCAGCAGGTCGCGGGCGGGCTTGGCCGGCGCCGGGGCCGGGGTGGGCTGCGCAACCAGGTCGCGGGTGATCGGCTCCAGCGCTGCGTACGTCTTCGCCTTCATGGTCAGGTCGAACCTGACGTCGAACTCGGCCTGGTCGAGCCGGCCGTCGGCGTAGGAGGCCTTGAGCAGGTCGATCACGCGCTCGCGATCGGCGTCGGTGCAGCGGAGCTCATCGCCAGCAGGCGAAGCGGGCGGAGCGGGCGGAGCGGGCGGGGTGGGAATGGGAGCGGTTGAGGACATACCTCAACGATCCGCCGCAGAAGCCCTCCGGGCAATCGGGGAAGCCCCCGAAAGCAAACCGACCGACCCCGGTGTTGTGCCGGGGACGGTCGAAGGAGGAAGGCTCAGAAGACGGTCCAGGTGGACCGCATCGGGCGGGACTCGAGCCACGCCTGGAAGCCGATCAGAGTCTGCGGGTCCATCGCCAGGTCGATGTGCTCGCCGTTGACCTCGCAGGTCACGATCAGGCTCTCGGGGTAGAGGACCAGCTCCTCGATCCCCTCGGGAGAGCGGCTGGAGATGTAGGCCATCTCGGTCCGGCGCCAGACCCGTTTGGGCTTGGGCGAGAGCGAGAAGATCCGGAACCACTCCAGCTGTGCATCACCGGAGTAGCGCCCGATTCCGATGACCCAACCGCGCCCGGGACGGGTGTCCCGGACGCGGTGGCTCAGTTCGAAGACGCCGCCGTTGCGAGCGAGCAGGCGGCGCCGTACGGCGATCCCGATGCCATAGGCGAGGACAAGCAGAAGCGATGCGGCCACAACGACCAAGAGCAGCTCCCACCATGCCATCCGGGTATCGCCCCTTTTCCCCTAGGAGGCCTTCTCGACAGCGCGGATGCGTGCCTCGGCATGACGGATGCGCTTCTCGGCGTCGTTGTTGGTGCCGAGCAGGCGACGGGCCTCCTCGAGCTCGACCTGAGCTTGGTTGAGGTCGATCTCGTGGGCCAGCAGCACGTGCTCGGAGAGGATCGAGACGCGGTCGTTGGCCACCGAGAGGAAGCCACCGTCGACGGTCGCGATGACCTCGGTGCCCTCCTCCGGAGTGATCTCCACGACCGCCTCGGTGAGAGCCGACAGCACCGGCGCGTGACCGCGCAGGATGCCGACATCACCGTCGACCGTTCGGGCGATGACCATGGTGGCCCCGCCGCTCCAGACCACACGGTCTGCAGCGACGAGCTCCACCTGAAGTGCGTCCGTCATCAGAGGCTCTTCTGGATCTCGGCCCACTTCGCCTCGACGTCGTCGAGGCCACCGCACATGAAGAACGCCTGCTCGGCGACGTGGTCGTACTCACCGTCGGCGATCTTGTTGAACGCCTCGATGGTGTCCTTGACCGGAACCGTCGAGCCCTCGATGCCGGTGAACTGCTTGGCGACGTAGGTGTTCTGCGAGAGGAACCGCTGGATCCGGCGAGCGCGGGAGACGATGATCTTGTCTTCCTCGGAGAGCTCGTCGACACCCAGGATCGCGATGATGTCCTGCAGCTCCTTGTTGCGCTGGAGGATCTGCTTGACGCGGACGGCGCAGTCGTAGTGGTCCTGACCGATGTACTGCGGGTCCAGGATTCGCGACGTCGACGTCAGCGGGTCCACCGCCGGGTAGATACCCAGCGAAGCGATCTCACGGGAGAGCTCGGTGGTCGCGTCGAGGTGGGCGAAGGTGGTCGCCGGAGCCGGGTCGGTGTAGTCGTCGGCCGGCACGTAGATCGCCTGCATCGAGGTGATCGAGTGACCACGCGTCGAGGTGATCCGCTCCTGGAGCAGACCCATCTCGTCGGCGAGGTTGGGCTGGTAGCCCACCGCGGACGGCATCCGGCCCAGCAGGGTGGAGACCTCGGAGCCCGCCTGGGTGAAGCGGAAGATGTTGTCGATGAACAGCAGCACGTCCTGGCCCTGGACGTCGCGGAAGTACTCCGCCATCGTCAGCGCCGAGAGGGCCACGCGAAGACGCGTGCCCGGCGGCTCGTCCATCTGGCCGAAGGTCAGGGCGACCTTGTCGTAGACGCCGGCCTCCTGCATCTCGTGGATGAGGTCGTTGCCCTCACGGGTGCGCTCGCCGACACCGGCGAACACGGAGACACCACCGTGGTTCTTGGCGACTCGGGCGATCATCTCCTGGATGAGGACGGTCTTGCCGACGCCCGCACCACCGAAGAGACCGATCTTGCCACCGGTCACGTAGGGGGTGAGGAGGTCGATGACCTTGATGCCCGTCTCGAACATCTGGGTCTTGGACTCGAGCTGGTCGAAGGCCGGAGCCTTGCGGTGGATGCCCCAACGCTCCTTGACCTCGACCGTGGACGGGTCGACATCCAGGATGTCACCGGTCGCGTTGAACACGTGGCCGAGGGTGACGTCACCCACGGGCACGGTGATCGGCGCGCCGGTGTCGGTCACGGTGGCACCGCGGACGACGCCGTCGGTCGGCTTCAGCGAGATCGCGCGGACCATGCCGTCACCGATGTGCTGGGCAACCTCGAGCGGCAGGACGGAGGTCTCACCGTTGACGGTGACCTCGACCTCGAGCTTGTTGTAGATTTCCGGCATGGCGTCGACGGGGAACTCCACGTCGACGACCGGGCCGATCACGCGGGCGATGCGGCCCGTCGTGGTCTTCTCGTCAACCTGTGCGGTCATTTTCTAGTCAGTCTTTCTGTGGGTTCTCAGTCGTTCGCAGCCTGGGCGTCGGCCAGCGCGTTCACGCCACCGACGATCTCGCTGATCTCCTGGGTGATGCCGGCCTGGCGAGCCTGGTTGGCAACCCGGGTGAACTTCTTGATGAGCTCGTCGGCGTTGTCGGTAGCCGACTTCATCGCCTTCTGACGCTGGGCCAGCTCGGAGGCGGCCGCCTGCAGCAGCGCGAACCAGATCCGGCTCACGACGTACTGCGGGAGCAGCGAGTCGAGCACGGCCTCGGCCGACGGCTCGAACTCGTAGAGCGGCAGGACGTCACCCTCGGCCGGAGCCTCGGTGCCCTCCACGACCTCCAGGGGCAGGAGACGTACGGCGGTGGGCTTCTGCGTCATCATGGTGATGAACCGCGTGTAGACCACATGGACCTCGTCGACGCCGGGGGCGACGGCCTTCTCGGCCTCGGTGCCCTCGACGAAGACCTCGATCAGCTTCTCGCCGATCTCCTTGGCCGCGTCGTAGTCCGGACGGTCGGAGAAGCCTGTCCAGGCCTGCGCCACGGAACGGCCGCGGAACTTGTAGAAGGCTTCGGCCTTACGTCCCGTGACGTAGAGGTCGACCTCCTTGCCCTCGGCCTTGAGCTTCTCGACCAGGCCCTCGGCCTCCTTGAGCACGCTCGAGGAGTAGGAGCCGGCCAGACCACGGTCGCTGGTGACCACCAGCACGGCGGCGCGCTTCGGCGCCTCCGGCTCGGTGGTCAGCGGGTGATCCACGTTGGAGTAGGTCGCCACCGCCGAGACGGCGCGGGTGAGCTCACGGGCGTACGGCGCGGCCGCATTGGCCCGCTGCTGCGCCTTGATGATCCGGGACGCAGCGATGAGCTCCATGGCGCGCGTGATCTTCTTCATCGACTCCGTCGACTTGATCCGCGCGCGGAGTTCACGCACTGACACGGCCATGGGTCAGCCCCGCTTCTGCTTGACGATCTGCTCCTGCTCGACGTCCTCGTCAGCCAGGGCCTCTTCCTTGGCGGAACCCGGCTTGACCGAGGCGCCCTCCGAGGTCTCGAACTGGTCGAGGAAGCTGTCGTAGGCACCGCTCAGCGCGGACTCGGTGGAGTCCTCGAACTTCAGCGACTCGCGGATCGCGGCCAGGATGCCCTCGTGGGAGCGGCGCAGGTAGTCGAGGAACTCCTGCTCGAACTTGAGCACGTCCGCGGTCGGGACGATGTCCAGGCGGCCGGTGGTTCCCAGCCACAGCGAGACGGTCATCTCGTCGATCGGGTAGGGCGAGTAGGCCGGCTGCTTGAGCAGCGCCATGAGGCGCTGACCACGGGCCAGCTGCTGCTTCGAGGCCGCGTCCAGGTCGGAGGCGAACATCGCGAAGGCCTCCATCGCGCGGTACTGCGCGAGGTCGACCTTGAGCGAGCCGGTGACGGCCTTCATGGCCTTGGTCATCGCGGCGCTACCGACGCGAGAGACCGAGACACCGACGTCGATCGCCGGACGCTGGTTGGCCGCGAACAGGTCGGACTGCAGGAAGATCTGACCGTCGGTGATGGAGATGACGTTGGTCGGGATGAACGCCGAGACGTCGTTGGCCTTCGTCTCGATGATCGGCAGACCGGTCATCGAGCCGGCACCCATGTCGTCGGAGAGCTTCGCGCAGCGCTCCAGCAGGCGGGAGTGCAGGTAGAAGACGTCACCCGGGTAGGCCTCACGGCCCGGCGGGCGACGCAGCAGCAGCGACACGGCGCGGTAGGCCTCGGCCTGCTTGGTCAGGTCGTCGAAGACGATCAGGACGTGCTTGCCCTCGTACATCCAGTGCTGACCGATGGCCGAGCCGGTGTAGGGGGCGAGGTACTTGAAGCCGGCGGAGTCGGACGCGGGAGCGGCCACGATGGTGGTGTACTCCAGCGCGCCGGCCTCCTCGAGGGCGCCACGCACGGAGGCGATGGTCGAGCCCTTCTGGCCGATCGCGACGTAGATGCAGCGAACCTGCTTGTCGGGGTCGCCCGAGTCCCAGTTCTGCTTCTGGTTGATGATCGTGTCGATGGCGACCGTGGTCTTACCGGTCGCACGGTCACCGATGATCAGCTGACGCTGGCCACGGCCGATCGGGGTCATCGCGTCGATCGCCTTGATGCCGGTGGCGAGCGGCTCGTGAACCGACTTGCGCTGCATCACGCCCGGAGCCTGGAGCTCCAGGGCGCGGCGGCCGACCGTCGCGATGTCGCCGAGGCCGTCGATCGCGTTGCCGAGCGGGTCCACGACGCGGCCGAGGTAGCCGTCACCGACGGGGACCGAGAGAACCTCGCCCGTACGCCGGACCGACTGGCCCTCCTCGATCTTGTCGAAGTCGCCCAGGATGACGACACCGATCTCGCGGGTCTCGAGGTTCAGGGCGAGACCGAGGGTCCCGTCCTCGAACTCGAGGAGCTCGTTCGCCATGGCCGAGGGCAGGCCCGAGACCTGGGCGATGCCGTCAGCGGTCCGCGCGACAGTGCCGACCTCCTCGGTCTTCGCCGCCTCGGGCTTGTAGTCCGCGACGTACTTTGCCAGCGCGTCCCTGATCTCGTCGGGACGGATGGTGAGCTCCGTCATCTCTGCCTTCTCTCTCGTTCTTACGTCGAAGTCTGTGTCACACAGGGGTCATACGGCCAGTTGGGGCCGTGATGCCGGATCAGCCGGCGAGTGCTCGCTGCGCCCCGTCGAGGCGGCTGGAGATGGTGCCGTCGATGACGTCGTCACCGATCGAGACCTTGATGCCGCCGACGATGGCCGGGTCGACCACGATGTTCAGGTGGACCTCGCGGCCGTACTTCTTCGCGAGGGCCGCAGCCAGGCGGGTGGTGTCCGCCTCCGAGAGCGGAGCGGCCACGCGGACGACCGCGGTGCCTTCGCCCGCGACCGCAGCGGCAACCTTCTGGTATTCACCCAGCGCGACCGTGGCGGTGCGGTAGGTGCCCGCCAGCGCCTGCTTGGTCAGGGTGACCGTCGCCGCCAGCGCCTTGCCGCCGAGAAGGTCGTCGACGAGCGTGACCTTGTCCGCGTTCGTGCGAGCCGGGTCGGAGAGCGCGTCGCGCAGCTCCGGCGTCTCCTGCACGGCCTGCTGGACCGCGAACAGCTCGTCAGCGAGGCGCTTGGCCTCGCCGCCGGCGCTGCGGACCGCGGCGATCTCGCTCAGTCGCTCGATCGCGTCGCTCAGGTCACCGGCGTGGGTCCAGCGGTGCTTGACCGCCGACTCGACCACGCCGAGGCCCGTCGCGTCGACCTTCCCGCCGAAGAGCTCACCGACGAGGCCGGTCTTGGCCTCCGACGGCACCGATGCATCGGTGACGAAGCGGCGCAGAGCTGCTTCGGCGCGGAAGGTCTGGGAGACCTCGAAGAGGGTGTCGGCCGCCTTCGCCGCCGCCTCAGGAGAGGCGGAGACAGCGGTCTTCAGCTCCTCGGTCAGGGCGGCAACGGCCTCGGCCGACGCTCCACGGAAGTCCATCAGTGAACCCCTGCCTCGAGGTCCGCGAGGAACCGCTCCACGACACGGCTGGAACGCTCGTCGTCGTCGAGGGACTCGCCGACGATGCGACCGGCGAGACCGGTGGCCAACGAGCCGACCTCGGTCTTCAGCGATGCAGCTGCCGCCTGGCGCTCTGCCTCGATCTGCGCCTTGCCTGCGGTGATGATGCGCTCGGCCTCGGCCTGCGCCTCAGCACGCAGCTCGGCCTTGATCGCGGCGCCCTCCTCGCGAGCCTGCTCGCGGATGCGAGCCGCCTCGTGACGAGCGTCGGCCAGCTGGGCCTCCAGCTGGGCGAGCTTGGCATCGGCCTCGGCCTGCTTGGCGTTGGCGTTCTCGATGCCGCCTTCGATCGCCGCGGTGCGGTCGGCATACGCCTTCTCGAAGTTCGGAACGATGAACTTCGCGACTCCCACGAAGAGGAGGGCGATGACGATGACACCGAGGATGATCTCCGGCACGTGCGGGACCAAGGGATTGATCTCGGTCTCCGCAGCGGTTACCTGGGTAAGGATCATGTCGGAACCTTCAGTAGTTCCCTACGTCAGCGAAGGACGAAGGCGAGAGCCAGGGAGATGATGAAGAACTGCTCACAAAGGGCGAAGCCGAGGATCGCGATCGCCTGCAGGCGGCTCTGGGCCTCCGGCTGACGGGCGACACCGGCGACGTACGCGGCGAAGATCAGACCGACACCGACACCCGGGCCGATGGCGGAGAGGCCGAGGCCGATGATTCCGAGCTGTCCCTCCATGGGGATATTCCTTTCGGTTGCGACGCGCTGTGCGTCAGTTGTTGTGCGTCGTATTGGTTGAGCTGATGGTTGAGCCTGAACGGATCAGTGCTCGTCGGCGACCGCCCCGGCGATGTACATCGCCGAGAGCAGGGTGAAGACATAGGCCTGCAGGAACATGATCAGCATGTCCAGGAAGGACACGAAGATGCCGAGCAGGAAGGCGAAGATGCCGGCCGCGACGCCCTGCCACGCCGGAGCGTAGTGCAGGATCAGCCAGGCGCCACCGATGGAGAAGAGCGCCACCAGCAGGTGGCCCGCGAACATGGTCGCGAAGAGACGGATCGCCAGCGTGAACGGCCGCACGACGATGTTGGAGAGGAACTCCAGCGGAACCATCATGAGCAGGATCGGGCCGCTCACGCCGCTGGGCACCGTCTGGAGCTTGAGGTAGCCGACGAAACCGTGCTTCGCGATGCCGACAATGTTGTAGATCAGCCAGGTGATGGCCGCCAGCGCGGCCGTGAAGCCGATGTGCGACATCGTCGGGAACTGGATCAGCGGGATGATCCCGTAGAAGTTGTTGACCAGGATGAAGGTGAACACCGTGAACAGGTACGGCACGAACCTCATGTAGTCGTGGGAGCCGATGATGTCGCGCGCGATGGAGTTGCGGACCATCCCGTAGACGTACTCACCGGCGAACTGCAGCCGGCCCGGAACGACCGCGGCCTTCCGGGAGGCCGCGTAGAAGAAGCCGAGAACGATCACGACGGACAGCAGGACCAGGAGGCTCACCTTGGTCAGAGCCCAGTCGCCGGACCCGACGATCGGCGGAAGGAAGAAGTCCGCGGGCCCCGGGATATGAGGCCCCGACTCCGACGCCATAACGGTGGCGGCAAGCGACTTCACGCTGTCTCCTGTTTGTTCGAACTTACGATTCTGGGTGGCGAGCCTCAATGGCTCGGGCATCATCCCGGCGGCCGCCCCCGACGGCCCGGACGATATCAGGCGCTACTGGCGGGTCACGAGTCTGCCCCGGGCAGGTCGAAGAGCGGGATTCGCGCGCGTCGCACCAGGAACGCGAACGTGGTCGTCCATGCGACCGTCAGCGCCATGACCGAGAAGGCTGCCGGACGTACGACAGCGTCTCCAGCGGTCTGCGAAACGATCAGCAGGACGACGAAGAGAACCATGCCCGACAGAGTGAAGACACCGACGGCCGCGGGCAGCGACAAAGCGGGCGACTTCGCCGCGATCCAGAACATCGCCCAAGAACCGACCGCCAGCACGACAACGGTGGCGATCGAACCGATCGCGGCCCCGGTCAGACCATCGGTCCCGGCCAGAACGAAGGCCACCCCGAGGGCCGCGAGCACAGCAACTGCGGACACTGCGGCAGAACCTCGCAGCACCTTGGATTTGCTGGTTTCGGTCGTCATCGTCGGCGGCCGTTCTCTCTGGGGGCATTTCACGTGTTCAGGAGCGTATCCCGAACGCTCGTGAAAACTATCACAAGCGTCTTTGGGCGCCCTAATTGATCGATCAAGGCACCGCTATCGGGCCTGCTCCTCCAGCGGGGTGAGGTCCTCGGGAACCTCGAGGAGCTTGTCGGTGCGCTCGCCGCGGATCTTGGGGAGGACGAAGGTGAGCAGCACGATGAGGGCGGTGGCGACGGCGAGGCCGGCGATGACGACGGGGCCGCGGTAGAGGGTCACGAAGACCGAGCCGAAGGACATCAGGCCGGCCCAGAGCCACATGATCAGCACGGCGCGGCGCTGCGAGTGGCCGATCTCCAGGAGGCGGTGGTGGAGGTGCTTCTTGTCGGCGGCGAACGGGGAACGGCCGGCGCGGGTGCGGCGTACGACGGCCAGGACCAGGTCGACGAGTGGCACCACCAGAATCGTCAGGGGTAGCAGCAGCGGCAGGAACGTCACCAGGAGCGCCGTGGAGGCGTCGAAGGCGTTCACGTTCAGGCCGCCGGCGCTGTAGGAGCCGGAGAGCGTGACGGCGCTGGCGGCGAGGATGAGGCCGATCAGCATCGAGCCGCTGTCGCCCATGAAGAGCCGAGCAGGGTGCCAGTTGTGGATCAGGAAGCCGACGCACGCTCCGGCGAGCGCGACGCTCAGCAGGGCGGCGGTGGACGCCCGGCCGATGTCGTTGATGCGGGTGAACTGGTAGCAGAACAGGAAGAAGGCCAGCGCGCCGATGCCGACGACGCCCGCCGCCAGACCGTCCAGGCCGTCGATGAAGTTGACCGCGTTGACCACGGTGATCACCACCAGGCCGGTGAGCAGCGCGCCCTGGGCCGGGTCGACGGCGAACTGGGTGCCGTCGGGGAAGGTGATGAAGGTGTACTGCAGGTTGAAGCCCACCAGGATCGCGGTGGCCAGCACCTGACCGCCCAGCTTGGTGAGGGCGTCGAGCTCGAAGATGTCGTCGACGACGCCGACGATGCAGATCAGCGCGCCGGCAAGGATCACCACACCGGTGTCCTGCAGCACGAAGTCGGGGGCGTCGGCGAGGAACGGCAGCTCACGGGCCACCAGGTAGGCCGCAACCAGGCCGCCCAGCATCGCCACGCCGCCCATGTAGGGGATCGGCACGGCATGTACGTCACGGTCGCGGACCTTCGCGACGGCCCCCGTGCGCATCGCGAACTCGCGGGCGACGACGGTGAGCAGGTAGGTCACCACGGCGGCGACCAGGAAGAGGAGGACGTAGGCGCGCATCAGGCTTCTGCGTCGGTGTCCGTGTCGGGCACATCGGTGTCGGCCACGGCCGGGTCCGGGTCGCCCGGGCGCCGGATGGCGACATCGTGCTTCGCCAGCAGCTCGTTGATCCGGTCGATGCTGATCGCACCCTCTCGCAGGATCTTCGGCTCGTCACCGGTGGCGGAGATGATCGTGGATGCCTCACCGACGGGCGACTCGCCCCCGTCGATGATCGCCCTGACCATCTTGCCGAGCATCTCGTCGGCCTGGTCCGCGTTGGTGGCGGCCGGCATCGTGGTGCGGTTGGCCGAGCTGGTCGCCAGCGGGCCGACCCGGTCGATGATCCGGCGCAGGATGTCGGAGTCGGGGATGCGTACGGCCACCGTCTGGCGGGTCTCGCCCAGGTCCCACTGCAGCGACGGCTGCTGGTGGAAGACGACCGTCAGCGCGCCGGGCCAGAACTCCTCGACGAGGGTGCGGGCCCAGTCGGGGATCCGGGTGGCGAGGGCGTCGAGGGTGGCGACGTTGGAGATCAGCACCGGCGGCGGCATCGCGCGGCCGCGGCCCTTGGCGGCGAGCAGACCGGCCACCGCTCCCTTGTCGAACGCGTCGGCGGCGACGCCGTAGACCGTGTCGGTCGGCACGATCACGAGCTCGCCGGCCTGAAGGGCGGCCGCAGCCGCATCTATCGCCTCGGTCTGCTCGTCCTCGGTCGCGATCGGGTAGCGCTCAGTCACAGTGCTCATGTTGCCAGTTGCGCGGTCGTAAAGCGCGGACGGCCTGCCAGATCGAGGTGATCGCGTACGTCCTGCCATCGTCCGGTGGCGGCGAAGACAGCCGGTGCCCCGCCGTTGTCGGCGTCCGGGCCCTGCTCGTCGGCGTGCTCGAAGCCGACCACTCCCCCGGGCTTGAGCAGCTCGGCCGCCCGCCGTTCCAGGACGCGGATCGCGTCCAGGCCGTCCTGTCCGGAGAAGAGGGCGAGGTCGGGGTCGTGGTCCCTCGCCTCGCGCGCGACCGACTCCCAGGCCTCGAGCGGGATGTAGGGCGGGTTGCAGACGAGGACGTCGACGCCGCCGTCCAGGTCGGGGAAAGCGTCGGCCATGTCGCCCTGGCGCAGGTCCACGCCGGTGCCGGCCAGGTTGCGTACGGCCCAGGGATAGGCGTCCTCGGAGAGCTCGACCGCGTGCACCTCGGCGCCCGGGACCTCGTCGGCGATGCTCTTGGCGATCGCGCCCGAGCCGGTGCACAGGTCGACGACGACAGGTGCGTCGATCGCGGTGGCACGGTCGATCGCCCACCCGGCGAGCAGCTCGGTCTCCGGCCGGGGCACGAACACACCGGGGCCGACGGCGAGCTCGACGTGCCGGAAGTACGCCACCCCGGTCAGGTGCTGCAGCGGCTCACGTTCCGCGCGGCGGGCGAGCAGGTCGGCGTAGGCCTTCTCCTGGTGCTCGGCGACGTCGTCGACGAGGAAGAGGCGGTTGCGATCGGTGTCGAGGACATGGGCCAGCAAGATGGCTGCGTCGGCGTCGGGACTCTCGACTCCGGCCTCTTCGAGCTGCTTTCGGGCACTTGCCAGAAGTGTGCGCGGGGCGGTCATGGGCAACTGCTCCTGAATGTGTTAGTCATGCTTTACCCGGCTGAGGGTAACGTTCGGGCGCCTCAAGGGTTCTTCCGGTCATATGGGGGGACGCGGGACATGGCCGCCACCCTCGTCGGGCGCTGTGCTGCCCCACCACCACACCCGAGTTCTCCCCCGGAAGGAAACATCACCCCATGAAGTGGCCCTTGCTGCTTGCCCTCATTCTCGTCCTCGCCCTCCTGATCTGGTTCTTCTTCGGGCGGCCGATCCGCAAGGACGCCAAGGCCGCGCACCGAGCAGACAAGGACAGCCCGGCGACCGAGACCACCAGCGCTCCCGTCGCCGCTGCCGCGGTCCCTGCCGAGGAGTCCGCGACCGAGCCGGTCAGCGCAGAGACTCCGGCGGCCGCGGCTCCGGCTGAGGAGGCCCCGGCGGCCGAGGCACCCGCTGACGAGGCTCCCGCGGCCGAGGAATCCGTCGAGGCTCCCGCCGCCGAGGTGACCGAGGCGGACACCGCTGCCGTGGTTGCTGAGGCCGAGAGCGTCACCGCCGCAGCGGCCGCGGCTGACGCGACCGCCGAGCCGGAGGCCGCCGAGCCGACGGTCGACGCGGCCGAGACCCCGGCTCCCACCGCCGAGGTCACCGCTGAGTCCGCTCCCGAGCCCGCTCCCGCCGCCGAGGCGCCCGCCGCGACCAAGGGAGCTCCCTACGCCGGCGCCGTGCTGCCTGCCGCTGACGGAAGCAGCTCGGATGCTGCGTACACGATCAAGGGCAGCAGCGGGAAGAAGTACCACACGACCGCGAGCCCCTACTACGGACGTACGAAGGCGGCTGTCTACTTCGACACCGTGGAGTCGGCCGAGGCGGCCGGGTTCGTCGGCGCGAGCAGCGACTTCTACGACCGCGGCAAGAAGAACGCGGCCGCCGAGACCGAGCAGCCGCTGCCGCCGGCGAGCAGCTACGGCACCGGCAGCGCCGACCCGCTCGAGGACGGCTCCAGCCCGCACCCGGCGTACGTCGTGAAGGGCAACATCCGCAAGGACGGCGCCAAGCGCTACCACACCTCCGCCAGCACCGCCTTCAAGCGCACCCAGGCCGAGGTCTGGTTCGACAGCGAGGCCTCGGCCGAGGCGGCCGGCTTCGTGATCGGCTTCAAGAAGAAGGCCAACGCCTGAGCACGGCCCTCGCCACACGCATGAAGGTCGCAGTCCTGTCTCTTATACACATCTCGTCGCGCTGGTCATCGGGCTGTAC